>DAOSVE010000017.1:0-4468 GCA_035593465.1 Candidatus Atribacteria bacterium
GGCTGGATCACCTCCTTTCTAAGGAGTAAGAAGGAAATAGGCGGAATATTTTCTTGTTTGTGGGGATGTAGCTCAGCTGGGAGAGCGCCGGCTTTGCAAGCCGGAGGCCACGGGTTCGAATCCCGTCATCTCCACCAGAAGCCTCAAAAGCCAATTTCAGCCACTTTAATCTTTTCGGTTTCTTTTTCTTCTTTTTGCTTTTGTTTTTTCTCCTTTTCTCGAGGGCAAGGGATCAAATTGCAGTAAGCAGCTATCATTTTCCTCATTAAGAAATCTTTAATCTCTTCTATATTCTATTTCTCTATTTCTCATTTTCTCTTTATTTTGTAGTGGCATTATTTTGTGATGTTTTTATGTTTTTCTATTGACATTAGGTATTGTATATAGCTATTATGTAGTAAAAGAGAGAGAAGAGGGGTAGAAGAATGTTCATCAAAAGAACCAGAGGGGGAAGTAAAGAAAAACCCCTTTATTATCTCCAGTTAGTACAATCCTATAGAGATGAAACAGGTAAACCCAAACATGAGTAATATGCACTTTAGGAAGAGAAGAGGATTTGATAACTCCCTTGTTTATGTAATACTTCACTCTTTAGTATCCTTCTCATAAGTGGATGGTCTCCTTTCTATAAAATGTACTTTACCATAAAGGCCATCCACTTTTTTATTTTTACGAGGATATAGGACATAATCATTGGAATAACACTAAAGTAGGATTTATGGAAATGGATTTAGTATCTCATGAAGGTGTAACCCCCGAGGAGATTTTGCTTTTAGCTTAACTCTTACCGATGTATGCTCAGGATGGGCAGAAAATAGAGCAATAAAAAACACAGAATAACTATCAAAGCCCCGCGAGGGGGTTGACTTTTACCATAGTTGTCATTAATATTTGGAGTAAGGATACGAGAGGAGGGTAGGCTAACCTACTATGCAACAAGAAACGACTGAAAAAAAGAATTCCAGAAACTTCCATTTTCGAGAAATGAATATTTTGGTTGCTCTTATTCTCATGTGTTTGCTAATAACTATTATGAACCCTCGCTTTTTAAACGTTTTTAACCTCCAGACGATTGCAAGACAGGTTGCTATATATGGACTCCTGGCAGTAGGGGAAACTTTAGTTATCATTACTGGAGGGATTGACCTTTCGGTAGGGTCTTTGGTGGCTCTTACCGGGGTGTTGGTAGCCCTTTTTATGAAAAGTGGCTTGGGTGTGGTCTTTTCTATAATAGTAGTTTTGTTTATCTCTTCTGTTATTGGACTTACGCATGGTTTATTTGTCACCAAGCTCAATGTTCCTCCATTTATAATTACTTTAGGAACTCTTACTGCCGCAAGAGGGCTGGCGTCAGCAATTACAAAAGGATGGCCCATTATTGGTCTTCCGGAAAGTTTCTTCTTTATAGGACAGGGATATATTGTAGGTATTCCTTTTCCCCTTATAATTCTTTTAATTTTTGCTGCCGTTGCTTTCTTTGTCACGAGATACACAGTTTTAGGAAGACAACTTTATGCTACTGGTGGAAATATTGAGGCAGCAAGGCTTTCGGGAGTTGATGTGGATAGAAGGAGAATGTTCGCTTACATATTTAATTCCTTTCTGGCCGGAGTTACAGGAGTAATTCTTGCTTCAAGATTGAGTCAGGGACAAGCGGGAGTGGGTAGTGGTTATGAATTAAATGCCATAGCTGCTGCAGTGATTGGAGGAGCATCTCTTGCAGGAGGAGAAGGGACAATCCTTGGGGCTCTTATAGGAGCTACCATAATGAGCGTTATTTACGACGGATTAATTCTTCTGGAGATTTCTTCTTACTGGCATGATGTGGTTATGGGTCTTGTGATTGTTGCTGCTGTAACAATAGATGTCTGGAGAAAAAGGAGGAGTAAAACGAGGTAAAATCTTAGGGGGCAATAAAAATGTTTAAGATTTTTGTTTTTAATTTTCAAGTAACACAAAATGCTTAAAAAGGAGGTTTGGTCAAATGAGGAAGTTTAAGTTATCTTTGGTTTTTGCTCTTTGTTTCTTGGTTTTGTTTGTCTCTGCAGGGTATGCTGAAGAAATTCATGTGGCAGTCATTGGAAAATCTGTCCATCCTTACTGGGCAGAGGTAGAGTTGGGGGTAAAGAAAGCAGCTGAAGATCTGGGAGTAAAAGCAACATTTTTTGTACCTCAAAAGGAGGACATTCAGGCTCAGATTTCTCAAATGGAATCCTTTATAGCTATGGGAGTTAATGGAATAGCAATTGCTCCTTCTGACCCCACTGCTCTTGCTCCCACTATTGAGACCGCAATCAGTAAAGGAATATCTGTAATTACTTTGGATACCGATGCTCCAGAAAGCAAGAGATTAGCTTATATTGGAACTGACAACTACAGTGCCGGTAAATTAGCAGGACAAGTGATGGCACAGCTCTTACCTGAGGGAGGAGAGGTAGCTATAGGTACTGGCTCTCTGACTGCTATGAACTCCTTAGAGAGAATGAGAGGTTTTACGGATGGCATAGCTGAGAATGAAAATATAGTGGTAGTGACAAAACCTGCGCTCTGTGATTTTGAAGATACAGGAAGAGCAGTAACGTTGGTAGAACAGGCGTTACTAACTTATCCAAACCTTAAAGGGTTTTTTGGAGTTTACGCCATTAACGGTCCTGCTGCGGCAAAAGCCATTAAAACCGCAGAGAAAGTGGGAGAAGTATTAGTGGTATGTTTTGATACTACAGCAGAACATATGCAATTAATAAAAGAAGGTGCCATTGCAGCAACTATAGGACAGAGACCATACATGATGGGTTATAAGAGTGTGGAGCTTCTCTCCAAGATGGCTGCAGAAGGTGTGGATGCTGCACTTGCAGAACTACCCGAAAACAGAATAATAGATACTGGAGTAGACATTGTAGCTGCTGATGCCTATGTTGAAACCTTGCGAAGTTTAGGGGCAAATAGTGTAGAAGAGTACAGAGAAAAACTTTCCGGTTTGGGAATTCCTGTAGAGGGTTGGTGAGAAATTGAGAAGGGGGGGGAAGATGCCCCCCTTCCTTTTTTAGGAGGAGAATAATTTGAAACAAGAGTTATTATTAAAAATGGAGAAGATTTCCAAGGCATTCCCCGGGGTACAGGCCCTTTCTGGGGTGGATTTTGAGGTCTATAAAGGGGAAATTTTAGCCCTGGTGGGAGAAAATGGAGCAGGCAAGTCCACTCTTATGAAAATTTTGACTGGTGTTTTTCAAAAGGACGAGGGGAAAATTATATTTAAAGGCAAGGAAATTGAGGCGAGAAACCCGCATCACGCTCGGCAACTGGGTATATCTATGATTTATCAGGAGTTTAGTCTTGTCCCTAATCTGGATATTGCTACTAATATATTTCTGGGGAATGAGCCTACCAAAAGGTTTGACATTTTTGATTATGATAAAGCGAGAGTTGAAGCTGAAAGGTTATTAAAGATGGTAGGTTTAGAAGTTTCGCCTGATGTTTTGGTGGGAGATCTTACGGTGGCTCAACAGCAGATAGTAGAAGTAGCAAAGGCATTAGCTTCCAAATCAGAGTTAATCATTATGGATGAACCTACTTCTGCCTTATCGAAGGAAGATTCGGAAAGGCTCTTTGGTATAATGAGAAAATTAAAAGAAGAGGGAATATCTATAATATTTATAACTCACAGGTTAGAAGAGGTCTTCTCAGTTGCGGACAGGATAGTAGTATTGAGGGATGGCCAGAGAGTGGGAGAACTTTCCTGTGAAGAAACCAGAATAAGTGAAGTTATAAAATTGATGGTAGGAAGAGATGTAAGAGTTGTACCCAGAGTAGGGGTAAGTGCTGGAAACGTTGTCTTAGAAGTTCGCAACCTTTCCCGTCCACCTATGATTAAAGACGTAAGCTTTTCTCTTAAAAAGGGAGAGGTTTTAGGGTTTGCTGGACTTATAGGAGCAGGAAGGACAGAGATTATGAGAGCGCTTTTTGGAGCAGACCTTAAAGCTTCTGGCGAAATATTCATAGAGGGGCAAAAAGTAGAAATAAAGTCTCCCAATGACGCAGTAAGACTGGGTATCGGGTTTGTTCCCGAGGACAGAAAACTTCAAGGTCTTATTCTTATTATGGCAGTATATGAAAACATTTCTCTTCCTATCTTACCTTTTATGTTTTCCAACGGTATTATTGATTTTAAAGAAGAGTATTCTTTAGCAGAAAGTCTTGTTGAAAGACTTAATATAAAAACTCCTACTATTTGGCAAATAGTTAATAACCTCTCGGGTGGCAACCAGCAGAAGGTAGTTTTAGCTAAATGGTTAGCTTTGAAGCCCAGGGTTTTAATACTGGATGAACCTACGAGAGGAATAGATGTGGGGTCAAAGGCAGAGATTCATCATTTAATTGATGAGCTGGCAAAAGAAGGTATCGGAGTTATCCTTATATCTTCAGAACTTCCAGAAATTCTTGCTTTATCTGATAGAATACTGGTAGTCTC
>DAOSVE010000017.1:4568-24140 GCA_035593465.1 Candidatus Atribacteria bacterium
GAAAAAAAGACCTCTCTTATAATCCTCTGTAAAAAAGAAAAGGTTAACCAAGGTTAAGAAAAACACTTTCCTCAGCGCTTGTGGTATAAGAAGATGGTTTATAGTATTTTATAAAAGTCTCTATGGGTAGTATTGTGATGAGGTCACTATAAAAGGATAGAAGTTAAAAATTCTCAATTTGGGAAAAAAGAGTGTCAAGAATTTAGTATAATGGAATTAACTTTAAAAGGAGCGATTGAAATTGTCAGTTAATATCCAGAATGTGATTGACACGATTATGCCACCTACGCTTGGTCAAGAAAATACTGTTGATAAACTTGAGTTTGGGGATCCAGAAACAATAGTGCAAGGAATTGCTGTGACTTTTCTAGCCACTCAAGAAGTAATTGAAAAGTCAATTAAACTCGGCCTTAACCTGATAATTACGCATGAAGGAATTTTTTACAATCACTTAAATAAAATTAAAGCAATTGAGTCAGACCCTGTATATCAATGTAAACGCGAGACGATAAAATCAGGTAAAATAGCCCTATTTAGGTTTCATGACACTGCTCACAGATACAAAACAGATGTTATTATGACAGGATTACTAAGGCGTCTGGGTTGGGATAGCTATGAGGTGAAAAAGCAACAAACATATTCGGTATTAATTATTCCTGAAATGACTTTACGGGAAGTTATGATGCATATAAAAAAATCTTTAAGCATAGAATATGTCCGTTTCATTGGAGACTTGACCATGAAATGCAGGCGCATTGGAATATTGGTTGGTTACAGAGGCACTGGTGAGATGACAATACCTCTTTTTCATCAGGAAAACCTGGATTTGATGGTTTATGGAGAGGGTCCGGAATGGGAAACGCCTGAGTATGTAAGAGACACAATTCAACAAGGGAGACAAAAATCATTGCTTGTGTTAGGTCATGCGGAAAGTGAGATGCCTGGAATGGAGTATGTAGCAAGCATTCTGAGGGAAAAATTTCCAGATATTCCGGTTCATCATATCTCTCAAAGCCCCCTTTTTCTAGTTTTTTGAAGCTTTTGTCAATAAAATCTTCTTTCTTCTGGTTTACACCTCTTTTTTTCACCGTGCTTCTTGTAAATATTTTTCATAGAGCCTCTTGTGGGGCTTGACTTGATAATTGTTTACGTTATAATTGTGTACAGCTATAGTTTCCCTATGGCTAAACTACATATAAAGGAGTGATAAAAGTGAAAAGGGCAGTTTTAGCGTGTCTCCTGGTGTTGGTTCTGGCTTGTGGAGGAGTAGCTTTTGGTCAACAGGTCCAGATTCCTCGGGAAGAAGCACTCTATGTAGCCGGATTTCAGTGGGGTCCTCCTACAACTGATAATCCCTTTACCGGAAGTCCAATGACCTTTGTTTCTAACCCCCGGCAGCATATTTGGATTTATGAGCCCTTGTTTACTTATGATGGTCTCTTAACCGGTGATTATGTTCCCATACTTGGAGAATCATACCAGTGGCGGGATGATTTAACTCTGGAAGTAAAGCTGAATCCCAATGCTTATTTCCATGATGGAGAAAAAGTTACCGCTGATGACGTAGTTTATGCTTATAAATTTGGCCAAAAGTATCCAGTAGGCTATTCTTCTATTTGGGATTGGTTAGAAGATGTTTACAAAGAAGATGACCAAACTGTTATTTTTAAGATGAAAGCTGATAACCCTAATAAGTTGATGGTAGAAGATGGTTTAGGCGCTGTATATATAATTCCTGAACATATTTGGGCAAAAGTAGAAGAAGATGCTGGTAATAACTTAGAAGAAATCAGAAAATTTGATAACAAGAACCCTGTAGGTTCAGGACCTTACCGAGTCTATTATGAGAGTCCCGAGACTATAATTCTAGAGAGAGTAGATAATTACTGGGGAGTAGTCCTTCACGATGGTGAGCTACCCAAACCAAAATATGTCGTTCATCCTATCTTTAAGAGTAATGACGAGGGGAACTTAGCTTTTGAAAATGGAGAAGTGGATGTTTCTCAGCAGTTTATGCCTCGGATTTGGGAAATGTGGGAGAATAAAGGGTTGCCCGTCGGAACCTGGTATAAAGAGATTCCTTATCATGTTCCAGCAACTATGCCTTCTCTGTGGTTCAACGTAAATAAACATCCCTTAGACCTTCCGGAGCTAAGAAGAGCTATTGCTTACTGCATTGATTATGCCAAAATTTCTGAATTAGCTATGTCTAATTACTCTCCTCAGGTGGAAGCAAGTTTAATAGTGCCTTATGGTGCCCAGGCAAAATACTTTAATAAAGAACTGGTACAACAGGAAGGCTGGGAATACAATCCGGAAAAAGCTGTAGAGATTTTAGAAAACGAGTTAGGAGCTAAAAAAGGAAATGATGGAATATATGTACTTCCTGATGGAACGAGATTAGGCCCCTTCAAAGTTGAATGCCCATATGGATGGACAGACTGGAATGCTGCTTTAGAAATAGTTGCTCAATCAGCTAAAGCTATAGGTATAGACGTACAAACTTCCTTCCCTGATTCTCCTGTGGCCTATGATAATAGGCAAACTGGTAACTTTGATATGACAATGTGGACACCTTCTGAGCCCAGCCCTGCTCAACCCTGGTTGAACTTCCAGATAGTACTTTATTCTGGAGGAGTACCAGAATACGGGAAAATTGCCTACCGAAACTTCGGAAGATATAAAAATGAACGAGTAGATGAGATTATTGATTTGATACCCAAAACTTCAGATGAAGCAGAGTTGCAAAAATTGTATGATGAGCTGGATAGTATATATCGTAAAGATGTTCCTGTAATACCATTAATGTACAGACCCTGGGTATTCTATGAATACAATGAAACTTACTGGAAAGGATTCCCCAACGCTGATAATCCCTATGCTCCAGGTATGCCTTGTGTAGGAGCAGGTATGGAGATACTGTGGCATATTGAGCCTGTAAAATAATTTAGTCGCAATTTTTATTAAAGCCCGTGGATTTCACTCCACGGGCTTTAATAAAATATAGACTGCGTAGAGGTAACTCCAGTGAGAAAATTCAGAAGATATATTTTACAAAAGCTTTTTTGGTATGTTCTGGCTTTTTTTATTGCCCTGTTTTTAAACTTTCTTCTTCCCCGGCTTGTGCCGGGAGATCCCATATCAGTTTTGGTTTCTCAAATGATGTCTGGAGCTGTATCCAGTGAAGCTCAGGAAAGAGTTTATCAATCTTTTATACAGGAGTTTGGACTGGATAAACCATTTTTTGTTCAATTCTTCATCTATGTCAAGAATGTGTTCAAGGGTGATCTCGGGACCTCCTTCAGTCTCTATCCTCTCTCGGTTAATAAAATAATGGCTGATGCTCTTCCTTGGACACTTTTTTTGCAGTTTCCGGCCATAATTGTAGGGTGGATAGTAGGGAATTTCTTAGGAGCTCTTGCTGCCTATAGAAAAGGGAATTTTGACAGAATTTTATTTCCTGTTTCATTGTTTATTAACTCTATACCTTATTATTGTTTGGCAATAATTCTACTATATATTTTTGGCGTGTATCTGCGCTGGTTTCCAATAGGTGGAGGATACAGCAGAACTCTGCTTCCTTTCTGGTCCTGGACCTTTGTAGTAGATGTATTGCATCACTACTTTTTGCCTTTTATATCTATTGTGCTGGTAACGATTGGAGGACAGGCTATAGGAATGAGAGAAATGTCAATATACGAATTAAACACCGATTATGTTACATACTGTAAGATGTTAGGTATAGGGGACAGGAAAATTCAAAGTTACGTATTCAGAAATGCAATGCTACCCCAGATAACTGGTCTCGCTATCAGCTTAGGAACTATGATAGGAGGGTCGTTGATAACCGAGATTGTATTTGGCTATCCAGGAATAGGAACAACTTTATTCAATGGAATAAGGCGGCTTGATTATCCCCTGATTCAGGGTTCGACTTTAATAATAGCTTTAACAGTGTTGGTGGCAAACTTCATCATAGATATGGTATATGGTCTAGTAGACCCCCGAATCAAAGCCGCTCAAACTGAGGGAAGTTGATATGGAAACTCTGAAACTACTCTTAAGATCTCCAAAATTTATAGTAGGATTAGGTATTTTTGCTGTTTTGTTTTTAACCGCGTTTATATATCCTGCAGTGGTTCCTAAGAACCCCTTTGAAATGGTAGGGCTCATGTATGAACCCCCTTCTTCAAGATACCTACTGGGAACAGACAATTTTGGAAGAGACACGTTTGTGGAGCTAATACATGGAATGAAAACTTCCTTGATAATAGGTTTGTTTTCAGGAATCATAGCTACGGCTATAGGGGTAACTATTGGTCTTTTTGCCGGATATAAAGGAGGTAATGTAGATAATATTTTGAACTCCATTACCAATATATTTTTGGTTATACCACCGTTTGTCATTTTGATACTGATAACTGTGAGCTTGAGCAGTCGGTCTCTTGTAGTAATGGGGTTGGTATTGGGGATTACTTCCTGGCCCTGGACGGCTCGGGCAGTGAGAGCTCAGTCTATGAGTTTGCGGGGTAGAGAACACGTTGATATAGCAAGACTCAATGGGGCAAGTGTCGTGGAAATAATATGGAGAGAGATTATGCCCTATATTTTGTCTTACATATTTATGGCTTTTGTTCTCCAAGTGGCAAGCGGAATACTTAACGAAGCAGGTATAAGTATGTTGGGGCTCGGTCCCAGTAATGTAGTTTCACTTGGTACTATGTTATCCTGGGCGCTTTTATTTGAATCGGTGAGATCCGGAGCGTGGTGGGCTTTTGTGCCTCCGGCAATAACTATAGCTTTAATCACTTTCTCTCTCTATTTTATGAATACTGGGATGGACGAAATTTTTAATCCCCGATTAAGGAGCTAGAAGTGGAAGAATCCAGGAAAATAATATTAGAAATAAAGGGTCTCAAAGCATATTATAGAACAAGGTCAGGAGAACGCATCAGAGCAGTTGATGATGTTTCATTTGGTTTGATGGAAGGAGAAATATTAGGCATAGCGGGTGAGTCAGGTTGTGGTAAATCGACATTGGCTATGGCTATGTCCGGTCTTTTTTTACCTCCTCTAACTTATGAAAGTGGCACAGTGTTTTTAGATGGTGAAAACATAATAGGTAAAAAAGAAGAAGAGTTGAGGAAAAAAATACTGGGAAGGAGATACTCCTATATACCTCAAAGTGCTATGAATGCATTAAATCCTACTTTAAGAATTAAAAATTTTGTTATAGACCTCTTAAAAGAACATCATCCTAACATGAGCAAAAAAGAAGTTTTAGATTTAACCACGGAGAGACTAAAGTCACTTTCTCTGCCTCCCTGGGTGATAGACCTTTATCCTCTGGAGCTAAGCGGGGGTATGAAACAGAGGGTAGTAATAGCAGTGTCAACACTTATGAATCCTAAAGTGGTAGTGGCAGATGAGCCCACTTCTGCTTTGGATGTAACCTCACAAAAGATAGTGATAAAGTTGATAAAAGACCTTTTTGACGAAGGAATAGTAAAAAGCGTGATATTCATAACTCATGAGTTACCTATATTGAGACACGTATGCGATAGGATAGCAGTAATGTATGCCGGAGAATTTGTAGAAATGGGGAAAACTGAAGATATTATATTTAATCCTCTTCATCCTTATTCTCAAGCTTTGATGCAATCCATATTAGTGCCGGAGGTGGGGATAAAAGGTAAAAAGCTTCCTAACTTACCCGGGTCACCTCCTGATCTAAGAAAACCAATAAAAGGGTGTAGATTTGCTGATAGATGTTATTTAGCAATAGAAGATTGCCGGAAAGAAACTATAAACATGACGGAAGTGGGCGGTAGAGAAGTGAGATGCATAAGAGTGGATTACATCAAGGCAAAAGAGGAAGTGGCACCCTATGTCTAATAATGATGAAATAATTAGGACGGAAAATTTGACCAGGGTTTTCGGAAGTGGTAAAAAGGCTATAAAAGCAGTAGATAATGTTAATCTTTCCATAAAAAGGAAAGAGATTATCTCTTTAGTGGGGCAAAGTGGAAGTGGAAAAACTACTCTTGCTAAAATGATTCTTAGACTTTTAAAACCGACCACCGGGAAAATAATATTTGAAGGTCAAGACGTTACCAACATTGAAGGAAAAGAAAAGAAAGCTTACTGGAGAAAAGTGCAAGCTATATTTCAAGACCCTTATGCTTCTTTTAACATATTTTCACCGGTTAAGAAAGTACTATTGGATGCTTTCAAACTATTTGACAATAAATTTACCAGGGAAGAAAAATGGAAGATGGTATGTGAATCTTTAGAAGCGGTAAATTTTAGACCGGATGAAGTGGCAGATAAATTTCCCTTTGAGCTCAGTGGGGGACAAAGACAAAGAATAATGATAGCCAGGGCTCATCTCATAAAACCTGAGCTTTTGATAGCTGATGAACCCACTTCTATGATAGATGCTAACTTGAGGTCAGGAATATTAGAACTGTTATTAGATTTAAGAAATACCGAAGGAACCACGATAATGTTTGTTACCCATGACTTAGGTTTAGCTTACTATGTGAGTGAACGGTTATTGATTATGCACGAAGGAAAAATTGTAGAAGAGGGAAGCGCAGATAAAATAATATCCAAACCTGAGCATCCTTACACTAAACAGCTGATAGCTGATGTTCCCAAATTATCCCATGAGTGGTTATTAGAATGAAGCACAGTGGGGTAGAGAAGAGAGGGTATATGTGTTTTACTTTTACCCTGTAGTTTCTGATGTTTTTATGCTGTAATTGCCAGGGGTGTATATGTTTTATCACAATACCCCTGGATTATATTTGCGATTTTGTAACATAAATTATATAATAGCTTTCTTACCTGTCGTTATGAACCTCGTTTTTGTGTGTTGGCGACCCTTCTCTCCCAATATAAGGGTCGCTTTTCTTGTTTCCGGTAGTAGCCTGGCTTTTTAGAAAAAAAGTTATTCTATTACTATTATTTATTTCTTGCAAAAACGGAAAAAAAGAAGCTCTGGAAGTATTCCGTGTTTAGAAAATAAGGTTTGGATAAATAAATTTTTCATAAAATTAAGCATTGATTATATAGAAAGGGAGGAATGTTTGGTGGCAAAACTATTTCCAGAAGATTTTGTATGGGGAGTGGCAACGGCGTCATACCAGATCGAAGGGTCACCTCTTGCTGACGGTGCAGGACCATCAATATGGCACAGGTTCTCTCACACCCCAGGCACTATTTTAAACGGGGATACCGGAGATATAGCCGATGACCATTACCGTAGATACCGAGAAGACGTAGCTTTGATGAAAGAATTAGGGTTAAAGGGATATCGGTTTTCTATAGCCTGGTCAAGGATTTTTCCTTATGGTAAAGGGAAAATAAATGAAAAAGGATTGGATTTTTATAACAGGTTAGTGGATGAGCTGGTGAGCGCTGGTATAACTCCATTTGTTACTCTATACCACTGGGATTTGCCTGCTGCCCTCCAGGATTTGGGGGGATGGGCTAATAGAGATATAGCCTGTTGGTATGCAGATTACGCTGATTTTATGTTCCAGAGGTTAGGTGATAGAGTAAAAAACTGGATAACATTAAACGAGCCCTGGGTAGCTGCTTTTGTAGGTTATTATGAAGGAAGACATGCCCCGGGGATGAGAGATTTATATGCGGCGTTTTTGGCTACCCATAATCAACTGAGAGCTCATTCTAAAGCAGTTAGAGCATTTAGAGAGGAAACGAGAGGAGGTAAAATTGGTATAACTTTATCTAACAGTTCTCGTGATCCGGTCAGTAGCTCGAAAGAGGATAAGGAAGCTGCTCAACTTGCTCACGAATGGGCTAATTATCCGTTATTTTTACACCCTATATACAAGGGAGACTATCCGGAGAAAGTTCGAGAGCGGGCAAGAGAATTTTTGCCTCCCCATTACGAAAAAGATATGGCAGAAATAAAAGAGCCTATAGATTTTGTAGGTATAAATTATTACTATGGCGTTCTGGTTCAGGCAGACCCTCAATCACCACTGGGGGGAAAAGCAGTGGAAAGGGGATTACCCAAAACAGAGATGGGTTGGGAGATATACCCAGAAGGTTTTTATAAGATATTAAAAGGGGTTCAAAATGAATATGACCCGGCGGAAGTTTTTGTGACAGAAAACGGAGCAGCATTTGAGGATAAAGTGGAAGATGGAAAAGTACATGATGAAAAGAGAATCAACTATTTACAAGAACATTTTGGGCAAGCATTGAAGGCAATAGAGGATGGGGTTAAGTTAAAAGGATACTTTGTATGGTCACTATTAGATAACTTTGAATGGGCTTTAGGATACTCGAAGAGATTCGGTATAGTATATGTGGATTATGAGACTCAGAAAAGAATAATAAAAGATAGTGGCTATTGGTATTCTAAGGTAATAAAAAGTAATTCTATTGAATAAAGTAGGAAGGAAGGCTTTAGTTTTACTTGACCCTTTATCAAAAAGGGAGAAAAATCGGGAAGTTTATAAGTTAGATAATGTTTATTTTGTTTTTTTGAATATAAAAAAGTGAATGAGGAGAGAAGCTATGGCTAAAATCAAAGTAGGGGTGATTGGAGCAGGTAATATTGGTGTGGTTCATGCTCTTGCCTATAGAGACGTTCCTGAAGCAGAGCTCTGGGCTATTGCTGATATCGATTCTGAGCGCCTTTTTGAGGTGCAAAAGAGGTTAGAAATTCCCAAAGCTTACACTAATTATGAAGACCTTTTAGGAGATCCAGAAATTGAGGCGGTGAGTATATGTTTACCTAATTTTCTCCATCACCGGGCTGCTTGTGCTGCCTTAGAAAGTGGTAAACATGTACTTTTGGAAAAACCTATGGCTATGAATGCTAAAGAAGCTCATGAGATTGTTGATTGTGCAAAGAAGAATGGCAAAATTCTCATGATTGGTTTTTCTTATAGATTTAGGTCGGAAGTTATAACCCTTAAGTCCTGGGTAGAAGAGGGTCTTCTGGGAGAAGTATATCATGCTCAGTCTATTATTTTGAGGAGACGGGGTATCCCGGCTATGGGAAGCTGGTTTACCACGAAAGCAAAATCTGGTGGTGGAGCACTGATTGACATAGGAGTCCATTATTTAGACCTGGGGATGTGGCTTATGGGATATCCTGAACCGGTTAGCGTGAGCGGCTTTACTTTTGATAAAATTGCCACTCGCCAGCCTTATATTTATGTGGATATGTGGGGTGAACCCGTGCCTGGTGGGCCTTTTGATGTAGATGAGTATGCTATTAGCCTTGTCCGATTCCAAAATGGGGCTGCTCTGTGGATGGAGAGTAGCTGGGCACTCAATGCTCAGGATGAGGATAGAGTTCAGATTTTTGGAGATAAAGCGGGAGCAAAATTGAGCTCTAAGGAAGGGCTTACTCTCTTTGGAGAATTGGGAAGTAAAATTGCTGATGTAAAACCCCAAATTAAGTCACAAACCCCAGGTGCTATATATAGAGAAGAGGTTCTTCACTTTTTGCAGTGCGTAAAAGAAGGTAAGGAGCCTATGGCTTCTGGTGAACATGGACTCATTGTTCAGAAGGTAATTGATGCTATTTATGAGTCTGAAAAGCAACAACAAGAAATAAAAATAAGCTAAAATTGGAAAGGAGTTCAAGAAATGAGATTGGCAGTGTCTTCATGGAGTTTACGCGATCACGTGAATAGAGATTTTCCTCTTCAAGATTTTCCCAGAGTGATAAAAGAGCGTTATGGTGTGGAAGCGGTGGAACTTTGCCAGATGCATTTTCGAGCTCAGGATTCTAAATATCTTGATGAAATAATAAACGGACTGAAAGCAGCTGGGTCTGTGGTTATAAACATGCCCATCGATACTGGAAACATATCTCAACTGGATGAGCGAAAACGTAATCACGATATTAAAATTATCGAAGGCTGGATGGATGTGGCAGCGTATGTGGGTTCTCCCAATATCAGAGTTAATACTGGAAGTCAGAACCAGGGAGTTGTGGATTTATCCATAACTGTAGATTCTTATCGAAAGTTAGCAGAATATGGCGAAAAAATTGGAGTTATGGTGCTTCTGGAAAATCATGGAGGAATATCAGCAGATCCTCACAACATAGTAAGATTATTCGAAGAAGTTGGACATAAAAACTTTGGAGCCTGTCCTGACTTTGGAAATTTCTCACCCGAGGTACGCTACCAGGGGCTGGAAATGATGGCAAAATATGCCGTAATAGCTCATGCTAAAACTTATGATTTTGATGAAGAGACTAAAATGTCTGAAGAAGATTTTGTGAAGTGTCTGAATATTTTAAAATCTGCAGGGTTTGATGGGTATCTATCGGTGGAATTTGAAGGTAAAAAAGACCAGTATTCTGGTGTAAAGCGGGCAATTGAACTTATTAAAGTATCCTGCAAAACTGATTAAAATGTTAAAAACTTTAAAAAGTAAATTATATCGAAAGTCAAAAACTCAAGGTTGTTACACACAGAGAAAGACTTTGTCTTTCTCTGTGGTTCTTGTCTTTTGTGTTTGTTTTTGAGTTTTTCGGGGTTTATAAGGGGGCTTTGCCCCCTTATAGTTTGTAATCTTTATCATCTATTGTGCCTTTATCTTACGTCGTAGACAGTGAGGGATACTATAATTTTTCCAGTAGTCTTTTGCTTTTATTTTTTGTTTCTTTGTTCTTTGTCTTTTGGGGGACTATAAAGGGGTGCTCCCCTTTATAGTATTCGTAATGGATTTTGCGGTTAACTATAAATTATAGCTGTCAAAGTCAGGGAAGAAGTGGCGGAGAAAAGACTCTGAAACGATACTGCTTATCAATGCCCTCATAGAGGGCATTGATAAGCAGTGAGCAATTTACCTTTTTACAGGTTCTAAGAAAGGCAACATGTATTTAAAGTTGGGAAAATGGTGGTAGGGTTGACTGTATGGATTTTCGGCACCAGGATAATTAGTCCAGTAGTACTCATCCCAGCCTACCACTCCTGGATAACCAAATGTGGGAATAGTGGGCATTTCTTCTATAAGTATTTTTAACCCTTCCATACCCAGTTCCATATTTCGGGGGTCATTCCAATCCACCTTTTCCATTTCTTCAACAATCTCATCTAGCCGGGAATCTGTCCACCTTGAGACATGTCCTGGTGTATTTTCCCCTATAGGTCGATAGAATGAAGAGTAGAAAGGAGTGAATGAACGATGTAAGTCAGGGTGTCCTCCCCAGGGCTCTGTTGCTGGCCATAAATCGGTCACTTCAAAATCTCCTACCCCGGCCAGAGTTCCCTGAGCTTCTGAGGTTCTCATCTCTACGTCAATTCCAAAATTTCTCCACTGCTGGGTGGCAGCAAGTGAATTTCTGTGTTGCCCGTGGACAGGATTGGGATGTGCTAATATGACGATTTTCCAGGGAGTTCCATCGGGGAGGAGCCACTTTCCGTTTTCATCTCTGGTGAACCCATTTCTGAGTAATAGTTGTTCTGCTACATCGGGAGCATATTTCCACCATCCCGGTCCAAATATTTCTTTGATTTGTTCGGGATCCTCTGATACGCTATAGCCTCTCTCTTTTGCATATTCAACGGCTCTTAGTGGTGCGTCAGGGTCATAAGGTTTAAAGCGTTCTCCATTTACCTCAATATCTAAAGTAAAGTTCTTCAACCATTCTTCCATTGGTTCATAATACCACTTTTGATACACAGGTGTGGGAGGTACATGTAAAACTCCCATAGTAGCTGCTCCATCCAGTGCGATTGCAATGTAGTCTACTATATCTATAGCTAAAGTCAAAGCCCACCTGACGTCTTTTAAATTGAACGGATATGCCTCGGTGTTAAAAGTTATACCCGTGATACAGGGGTCTGTGTTTACTACCCAGGGATATTCTTTTCTGTATCCTCTTGAATATGGATTTTTACTTATGACAGCCCTGAACCCTTCAATATCTAAATCTGCTATGTCAAGGTTGTGGTTGACCTGGTCAATAACTATAGGAGTTACCTCGCCATAAGAGGGGAAAAGAACATATTTAGGTTTGGGCATACCATACAATATTCCGGTGGGAGTTTTATCCCAGTCTTCCCTTCTCTCCCAGAGTACCCAGTATCCTGCTGGATCGTAACTTTTCAGTATATATGGACCACTGCTTACGGGAGGATTAAACTCAAAAGATACCGGGTCTTCTACCTTTTCAAAAATATGTTTGGGGAAAGGTCTCCACGCTCCCCACCTATCTACAAAATTGGTGTGAAATCGAGCATTAGGTTCTTTAAGCTCAAAAACTACTGTGTAGTCATCAGTTTTGTAGACTTTTTCTACATAAAGATTAAATTGAGCATTGTAATTCATCCCCGGGTATTTCATAGTTGTTTCTATTCCGTATACTATATCATCTGCAGTTATCGGGACTCCATCACTCCAGTAGCAACCTTCTCTCAGTTTTACTGTCATCTGAGTAAAGTCTTCGTTGTAAATAGGGCCTTCTGTAGCTAAGGCGTTTATAATCTCGCCAAGGACGTGTTCATTCATCCATAATGGTTCCAACATTAGCTGGTGGATTCCGCACTGTACGTATCTCCAGGTAGTAGTAAACACGTTAAAGTTTCCGGCAGTGGCTACCCTCGGTCCTGGACCTGTAGCTATCAATGTTTCCTCTCTGGGGATATCTTCAGCTAACTGGGCGAAGCCCGTTTGAGTAAAACCCATCGCCAGTATCACTAAAGAGACAAACAAAATCAAAGAACTTTTTTTCATTAGTTACACCTCCAGTTTGAATATGGTTTTGGTGCTTTTTATCAGAGTTTTGGGTTGTTTTTACTTCACCTCCTCTCCTATTTACCCCCGCTTTAAAATGTATGAAGATTGTTGAAGTGGAAGTCTAACTTTTATTTTTCATGTTCTGTTTGTTTTTTTGATATACTTTGCTTCATCTTCCCTATTATACTGCAAAAAATAATTTTCTCTAAGAGAATCTTTTCTACTTTGGTAAGAAACATCCTTTCCTTTGTGAAAAAGTTTCATTTCTGTCATGCAAGACCTCTTCTTGAAGGCGAGAGCAATTTAGCAGGCTGGTGTTAAATGTCCATTAATTTCGAATATACTTTCCTGAGTGGATGAAGCTTTCCTCCATTTTCAGAAGGAGGAGAGCTATTTAGAAAAGTTTCCTGAAAAGGCATCTCCTCAAAGCCTGTTCTTAAGACTTTTACTGCAGAATATTTCCCCCGGGGGTAGCAATTATAGTAGAATATATTGCAGAATAGAGTTAGAAGTGCTGTGGGGGTGAAATTTTGTCTAAGCCAAAAATTTTAGTAGTGGGAAGCTTAAATATAGACATGATACTTAAAATCGAGCGGATGCCCGAAGTAGGAGAAAATTTGTTCGTCAAAGAATTTTCTATGCTTCCTGGAGGTAAAGGTAATAACCAGGCTGTAGCCTGTGCTCGTCTGGGAGCACTGGTAAGTGTGATTGGTAAAGTAGGAGATGACGAGTTTGGAGAACGGTTATTTGCCAATCTGGAGCAGGAGAATGTAGATTTTGCTTTTGTCACTAGACAGGCTTTGACCCATACTGGCCTTGCTTTTATATTTGTAGATGAAAAAGGGGAAAACCGAATCCTGGTAGCTCCTGGTGCTAATATGGAGCTTTCAATTACTGATCTGGATAACGCTTTAGAGCTCTTCAAAGCTAATGAATTTTTAGTTTTACAACTGGAGATACCCCAGGAAGTGGTGAAAAAGTGTATCGAGTATGCTCACCGCTTTGGTATGAGAGTAGTACTCAATCCTGCGCCTGCTCAGCCTTTTCCTATAGAAATTTTGACTGCCAATGATATAATTACTCCGAATAAGTACGAGGCAGAAGTTTTAAGCGGGATTAAAATTAAGAGTCTCAGTGACGCCTTGAAAGCTATCCGGGTTCTGGATGAACGTTGTCCAGCTCGGAAGGTGATTACCTTAGGAGGAGAAGGAGCAGTGGCGAGCTATGAAAATAATCAGTTCGTCTATCTCCCTGCCCGAGAGGTAAAAGTGGAAGATACCACCGCTGCAGGAGATGCCTTTAATGGTGGGTTGGTGGTGGGAATTGGTATGGGAAAAGATTGGATAGGGGCTCTGAAACTTGCTAATAACGCTGGAGCTATTGCCTGTACTAAAGTGGGAGCCCAAAGCGCCCTTCCCCACCTCCGGGATGTGGAGAGATTGGTCAAAAAAATAGGGGAGGGCGAAATAAAGATAATTTTGGGAGATTGAACTTTCCCTCCGGGGAAAGCAAGGGATAAAAGAGGAGGAAAGTGATGAGCATCATTAAAGCCCCCAAAGGGACTCGAGATATATGGGGAGAGGAAATTTATCTCTGGCACCGAGTAGAAGAAGTGGTTCGTTCTCTGGCTTCTTCTTTTCAATATGAGGAGATAAGAACCCCTATTTTTGAAAGTACCGACCTTTTTGCCCGGGGAGTGGGGGAAGTTACTGACATTGTGCAAAAGGAAATGTATACCTTTCCAGATAAAGGAGGACGTAGCCTTACTCTTCGTCCTGAAGGAACAGCTCCAGTTATGAGAGCTTACTTGGAACATGGTTTAAATATTTCTAACCCTCGAGTTAAGTGGTTTTATATGGGTCCTATGTTTCGTTATGAACGACCTCAGGCAGGGCGAATGAGACAGTTTCACCAATTTGGCTTTGAGGCTATCGGTTTTCCTCAACCTGCCTGTGATGCAGAAATCATTCTTATAGCCTGGCTGGTAAGCAAAAAACTGGGATTGGAGAATCTCTCTTTAGAAATTAACAGTCTGGGTTGCAATAACTGTAGAGACAAATATATAAAAGTTCTTCAGGATTTCTTAAACAGAGAAGAAAATAATCTCTGTGCTAACTGTAAAACCCGAACAGAGAAGAATCCTCTCCGGGTTCTGGATTGCAAAGAGGAAACCTGCCAGGAAGTTATTCATTCTTCCGTTTTTCCCGTGGTGCAAGATTTCCTATGTGAGGAATGTCGAGAGCATCAGGAGAATTTGATGGAGATCTTAAAAGAACTGGGCATTCCTTTCTCTATCAATCCTTATCTAGTAAGAGGTTTAGATTATTATACGAGAACTGCTTTTGAAATTAAAACCGGGGAATTGGGAGCACAAGATGCTGTAGCAGGAGGAGGGAGGTATGACAATCTATCTTCCTCTTTAGGAGGTCCTCCTGTTCCGGGGGTAGGTTTTGCTGCCGGAATGGAAAGGATGATTCTTCTTTTAGCTAAAAAATATGAACCTTCTTCTTTTAAGGAAGAGCCCCTGTTTTATCTTGCTCCCTTAGATGCCCCGGGAGAGAAAACTCTGCTACAATTGGCTTCATTTCTGGGAGAGAGAGCGATTCCTTTCTATTTAGAGTTTGCTGATAAAGGAGTAAAATATCATCTTAAGAAGGCTCAAAAAATGGGGATTAATAACGTGATTATAGTAGGTAGTAAAGAGAGAGATAGGGAAGAGTTTATCTGGAAAGATATGAGAGTGGGAGAACAAAGAGCGATGAAAAGGGAAGAGCTATTAGCCACATTATTGGAGGAAAGAGAGAAATGTTGAGGACTCACACCTGCGGTGAATTGAGAAAAGAAGATGCGGGAAAGGAAGTGCAATTAACTGGCTGGGTAAGTCGTTTGCGAGACCATGGAGGAATTTTGTTTATCGATTTGCGGGATAGATGGGGTATTACCCAGCTGGTGGTAGATAATAAGGAGGAAATTTATAATCGAGCTTCCCGGATTAGACCGGAGTATGTTGTGAAAGTAAAAGGAGTGGTAAAAGAGCGCCCGGAAGGGCTGGTTAACCCTCGGATTTCTACCGGAGAAGTGGAGGTTGCAGTAGAAGATTTAGAAGTTTTATCTACCTCAGAGTTGCCTCCTTTTGAGATAGAGGGCAATAAAGAAACAGACGAATCTATCCGCCTTCGTTATCGCTATTTAGATCTTCGCCGGGATAAAATGCAGAAAAACTTAATCCTCCGTCATCGTGTAGCTCAGCTAATACGCCGGTTTCTTTCTGAGAGAGAATTTCTGGAAGTAGAGACTCCTTTTCTCACTAAAAGCACTCCTGAGGGAGCTCGGGATTTTTTGGTTCCCAGCAGACTAAACCCGGGCCATTTTTATGCTCTTCCTCAATCTCCTCAGCTTTTTAAACAGATTTTGATGATTTCTGGTTTGGACCGTTATTTTCAAATAGTTAAGTGTTTTCGGGATGAAGACCTGCGAGCTGATCGGCAGCCAGAGTTTACTCAGGTGGATATAGAAATGTCTTTTATAGAGCCAGAAGACATAATTCAGTTGATAGAAGGGATGATGGGTTATGTTTTTAAGGAATCTTTAGGAGTAGCAATTGAAACTCCTTTCCCTCGACTTTCCTATGATGAGGCGATGGAAAAATACGGTACAGATAAACCTGATTTGCGTATTCCCTGGGAGATTGACGATCTTACTGAACTTTTGGGAAGAGAAATAACTTCTTTTTCTCGGGGAGGGAATAACTTTGCGGTTAAAGGTCTTTTCTTTCCCTCGGGGGAGGAGTTTTCTCGGAAAAAACTGGATGTTCTTTCCCAGAAAGCAAAAGAAAGTTCTCTTTCTCTATCCTGGGTTAAAGGAGGAAGCTCTGCTCTTTCCTCTCCCCTGAGGGGCAAACTTTCTGAGGAGTCCTGGCAAGCGATAGAGGAAAAATATCCTTTTGGAGAAAATACCCTGCTTCTTTTAGCCTGGGGAGAGAAAACTGATTTGGTGAATTTTATGGGTGGTTTGCGGTTTGAACTGGGCGAAGAAGAGATAAAAAATAAAAAACCTTTTCAATTCTGCTGGATAACTGATTTTCCTCTGGTAGAGTGGAATGAAGAAGAAAAACGCTGGGATTCGGTTCATCATCCTTTTACTTCACCTCGGGAAGAAGACCTTGAGCTTCTGGATAGCCATCCGGAAAGAGTAAAATCTAAAGCTTATGATTTGGTCTTGAATGGTTATGAAGTAGGGGGGGGGAGTATTCGTATTCACCGCATGGATTTGCAGAGGAGAATTTTTACTCTTTTGAATTTAAAAGAGGAGGAAATTGAGCAGAAGTTTGGTTTCTTTATCGAAGCTCTGCAATATGGTTGTCCTCCCCATGGGGGGATTGCTCTGGGTTTTGACCGATTGGTGATGTTGATGAATGGGGAGAATTCTATCCGAGAGGTTATTGCTTTTCCCAAGACCCAGAAGGGGGTATGCCTTCTAACTGGAGCTCCAGCCCCAGTAGAAGAAAAACAGCTGGAAATTTTAGGTATTTCTCTTCAAAAGCAAGAGGAACGATGATTGTCTATAAAGTTTCCGGGTTATTGAGTAAGTCTACCCATGTAATCTATAAGTAAATATAAAAGTTAAAATTGTAAGGAGAGCAAAAGAACCACTTTAATATTAATAGAGGGTAGTTCTTTCTTTCTCTATTTGTACCATAATAATCCCTGAGTAAACACCTCCGAAAAAGTATTTTGAGATACTAATATACAGATAAAGCAAGAAGACTATTGGGAGACCACAGTCCATCTGTAAAAGCGGAGTTTAGAATGACAGGGTATAAGTAGATTAATATTGAGGGTTGGTTTATACTAATAGAAGCTGCATGTGTGTTTGGCGTAAAGATTATACTCCCGAAAGGAGCACAATATGAGAGGATTAAGAGGCTTGAATGATTTATGGGAAACTGCAAGAAACGTGCTTCCTCTGGTTATCGCTCTTGTTTTTTTCCAATTAGTGATACTGAGGAAGCCTATTAAAAGTGTTAAAGAATTTGCTATAGGAGTCTTATTAAGTATATTTGGCTTACATTTTTTTCTAAAAGGTATCTCTATGAGTCTTTTACCTCTGGGTGATTCGGTGGGAGAGAATTTAGTAGTATTAGAGCGAAAATGGTTGATGGTAGCTGTGGCTTTCGTAATAGGATATTTTGGTACTCTTGTGGAGCCAGCTTTAAAAGCTCTGGCTTTAGAGGTCGAGGAAATATCCATAGGAGCTATACCTAATAAGGTTTTGGTTCATGCCGTTGCTATTGGATTTGGCTCGGGAATGGGTATAGGAGTATATAAGATACTTAACAATATATCTTATATAAAAGTTGTAGCACCTTTGCTTTTAGTAATTCTCGTATTAATTTTTTTTGCACCGGAGGAATTTGTATCTATTGCTATGGATTCGGCTAGTGCCACGACAGGTCCAGTCAATATTCCCCTTAATATGGCTTTGGCAATAGGTTTAGCAAAGGTACTGGAAAATGTTGATCCTTTATTATCTGGTTTTGGTATAGTGGGACTTACCTCCATTGGAGCAGTGATATCGGTTCTGGTATTAGGAATATTAACGAGGATATAAAGAGAGGAAATATTATATGGATGTTAAATGTATAGTTGCCATTGTCGAGAGAGGAAAAGCAGATAAGATTGTGGATAGAGCAAAGAAAGCTGGAGCACAAGGAGCTACTATTCTTTATGGAAGAGGGACAGGACAATCAGAAGCCTTAGAATTTTTTAATATCCACATTGAAGCATCAAAAGAAATTATTTTAATACTCAGTGAAATTGACAAGTATAAACCAATATATGATGCTATCGTTGAAGCAGGTAGGCTTGATGAACCAGGTACTGGTATCATATTCACTTTTCTGGTATCTGAATTGCTGGGATTACATCATAGAGAGCAAATAAAAGAATGATTAGTGGTCGCGCTTTTTAGCTATTGGGTTTGTACCCGGGAAAGAGAAGCAACCGCAAAAAACTTTTCTGGTGCCGAAGGCGGGAGTTGAACCCGCATGAGCTTTCACTCACTGGAGCCTGATTCCAGCGCGTCTGCCATTTCCGCCACTTCGGCAACCCAGAGTAAAATATCTTAAATTTCCTTACTTGTCAAGATTAGATACGGCAGCAATAGCGCCAACTCATTGTAGGAGTATTTCTGTGTATTTTTTACTTTTCCCTCCATTTTTGATTTGGGATTTATTCTTTCTCAACCTCCAGTTTTCATCTTCAGAGATAAAAATTCCTATAACGTTAGTCTAAATAACCTCATAGACTAACTTAATTGGATATCTTCTTAAGAAGGACATAGTGTCGTCTGCTTCTATTTAATAGTAGTAAGCTATTCCCCTCTAACCTCTACCCACACCTGGCGAGTGCGGGGGCCATCAAATTCACAGAAAAAAATTCCCTGCCAGGTTCCTAAAAGTAGATTGCCCTTCTCTACTAGTATCGAAACAGAAGAACCCATCATGCTGGCCTTAATGTGAGCAGGAGCATTCCCTTCCAGATGGTGATAGGGAAAATGAGCAGGAACTATTTTTTGCAGAGTTTCTAAAATATCCTCTACTACATTGGGGTCGGCGCTTTCGTTGATGGTAACTCCAGCAGTGGTATGGGGAACATAAACCAGTGCTACCCCCCTTTGAATATGAGAAGAAGTGACTGCCTCCTTAACTAAATTGGTGATATCGACAAGCTCTTCTTGAGAATGAGTTCTAACCATAAATTCACTGGGCATTTTTATACCTCCTATTCTGTAAACGGCAATAATGGGGGGCGAAGCCCCCCTTATAACCCC
>DAOSVE010000139.1:0-2932 GCA_035593465.1 Candidatus Atribacteria bacterium
CTTTAAGATTCCAGTTTTCGCGTGATTGACGTAAAAAAGAAACGGTGATAGTATTATTAAAGGTAGGTTGTATATCGCCATGGGGGCGCTCTTAAAGCTTGGGCTGAGAAGGTACCCCGTGAACCTGATCCAGGTAATGCTGGCGGAGGAAATGGCGGGAAGGAAGTTAAAAGTATAGCTCTGGTTTAATTTTTAAGCTGCTTTTTTTCTTCTTCAGTTGCTTTTTCCTCTTCTAAATTATACAGGAGGAAAATATGTTGAAAACCCAACTCGATTTTGCCAGGGCAGGCATCGTAACTGAAGAGATGCGTCGTGCCGCTGAAGATGAGGCAATAAGTCCGGAAGAACTCTCACACCTTATAGCAGAAGGAGTAGCAGTTCTACCTAAAAACGTAAATCACTCTTTCCCTCGCATAAAGGCTATTGGTAGTAAGCTAAAAACCAAGGTGAATGCCAATCTGGGGACGAGTGATGAGTGTGCTGACCTTGAGTTTGAAAAACGCAAACTTTCTGCGGCTATAAAAGCTCAAGCTGATTCCATTATGGATCTTTCTACCGGGGGAGACCTCCATCTTTGGAGATGTTTCTTTTTAGAAGAATCACCGGTTATGGTAGGGGCTGTACCCGTATATGCTGTCGCAGCAGATATGGCCAGAAGAGGTGAACCTCTGGAGAAAATGACTGAAGAAATGCTTTTTACATCAATAGAAGAGCAATGTCGCCAGGGTGTAGATTATATTACCGTTCACTGTGGCGTAACACGTGAGTCTTCTGGTAGGCTCAACACTTTTAAGCGGATTATGCCTTGTGTGAGCAGAGGCGGCTCAATTCATCTTTACTGGATGCGGAAAACTGGTAAAGAAAATCCTCTCTATGAGCATTTTGATGACCTTTTAGAAATTGCTCATCACTATGACGTGACTTTGAGTTTAGGAGATGGCCTGAGACCGGGAACGATTCTCGATGCTATAGATGGCCCCGAGATTGAGGAACTCATGATACTTGCTGAGCTATCAAAACGAGCAAGGGCAAGAGGAGTTCAGGTTATGATTGAAGGTCCGGGGCATGTGCCATTTACTCATATTCAGTCGCATGTGCAGCTTGAAAAGCGTTTATGTGAGGGAGCGCCTTTTTATGTGCTGGGACCTATCCCTACTGATATTGCTCCTGGATATGACCATATTACTTCCGCAATAGGTGGAGCATTAGCAGCATCAGCAGGTGCAGATTTTTTGTGTTATGTGACGCCGGCTGAACACCTCAGTTTGCCGGATGAAAATGATGTGTATCTGGGTGTTATGGCTGCAAGAGTTGCCGCTCACGTGGGAGATATAGCTAAAGGTGTACCCGGAGCGATAGAAAAAGATAAAAGAATTTCCTTAGCTCGGGAGCATCTAGATTGGGAAGGGATGATGGCCGAGGCTTTAGACCCGGAGCTGGTACGCTGCAAATTTAACCTGGCTTCCGGCCGGCAGTCCTGTACCATGTGCGGTAAACTTTGTGCTGTGAAAATGACTCGTGGAGCATATGAATTATAAAAGGAGTGATAGAAATGAAACTGGACGAAGTTAGTATAACTAAAGCAATAGTAGAGCGTTATTTTGAGAGATTAATGAATAACTTAGAGATTGATGTAGCTATTGTAGGTGGTGGACCTTCGGGGCTTGTGGCAGGATATTTCCTGGCTAAAGCAGGCTGCCGGGTAGTACTTTATGAGAGAAAGCTCAGTGTGGGTGGAGGAATGTGGGGTGGAGGAATGCTATTTAATGAAATAGTGGTGCAACAAGATGCCCGACGTCTTTTAGACGAGTTGGAAGTGCGGACTACCCCCTATAAGGAACCTGGTTACTACACAGCTTCTTCGGTAGAAAGTGTGAGTACTATAACGAGCAAAGCAGTAAAAGCCGGGCTTTCAATATTTAACTGTGTGAGCGTGGAAGATGTAGTGGTAAAAAATGATAGAATTTCAGGGCTGGTCATCAACTGGACAGCTGTTTCTATGGCTGGTTTACATGTAGACCCGCTTTCTGTGAGATCTCGATTTATCATAGATGCTACAGGACATGACACTGAAGTTGTGGCTATGATAGAGAGAAAGGCTCCAGGGAAGCTGGCTACTCCCTCAGGTAATAAGGAAGGAGAAAAATTTATGAATCCTGAGGAAGCAGAAAAGTTGACTCTAGAAAATACCAGAGAGGTATTTTCCGGTCTTTATGTGACGGGGATGGCCTGTAATGCTACTTTTGGTGGCCCACGAATGGGGCCGATTTTTGGAGGCATGCTTCTCTCCGGGGAGAAAGTTGCTCAATTGATTTTAAAAGAGTTTTCTCGATGAGGTAGGTGGCTAGTTTAATATATAAAAAGATTGACGGAAGCGGTTTGCCTTGTTATAATTCTTTTTGAGCCGGGCTGGTGGAACCAGGAAGACACGCTATCTTGAGGGGGTAGTGGGTTTTTGCCCGTGCGGGTTCAAGTCCCGCGCCCGGCACCACCTGAGAAGCACAGAGGTGGTAAAGCGGTATTGAAAAAAGAGCCGGTTGAGAGGTCGTCTAAAGGTAGGACTCGTGACTCTGGATCACGCAGTGGTGGTTCGAATCCACCCCTCTCAGCCAGATTTTCTGTTAACCTCAAAGAGTTGCAGGTATCTCCTTCCTTCTCGGTAACCTTTGCCTTTTTCCTCTTCACTTGAAAAGAGAGGGTAGCTTCAGAATACAAAAATATTATTCTTGCAGAGATAGAAAAAAGGGGATTATAGTAGTTGCTCCCTATTATTTGGAAAGCTTCGGTAATTTTAAAGAGAAAGTCTTTTTGCTGTTTTAGCTCTATACATATCAGTATCTGCTAAAGAGAAGAGCTTCTCTTCATCTTCTGCATCCAGAGGATAAGAAGCTATACCAATACTTACACTCAGAGGGATTTCTGTTCCATCTGG
>DAOSVE010000018.1:0-23558 GCA_035593465.1 Candidatus Atribacteria bacterium
GTCATTCCTGAGTGTATTTATCAGGAATCCAGAACTATAAGGGGGTAAACCCCCAAAAGACAAAAGAACATAAAGAAAAAACTTACTGAGGAAGGAAAAGCATCTTCCTCAGTGGATTCCCGATTGAAGATTTCGGGAATGACGAGTAATGAAGATTCCCGGCTAAATCTCGGGAAGGACAAAAACTAAATTCTTGACTCTTCTTCCCCCCTCCTTATCCACCCTACCAAATCATTGATTTGGTAGGGGACCCGGGCACTCCCTTCCGGGAGGAGAAAAAGGCAAAAGACCACTGGAGAAAATATAGTATCCCTTACTGCACGGCAATTTCCCCATTTTTTGACTTCCGATGTAATTTGCTTTTAAAAGTTTAATGTTTAACAGGTTTTATGGAATACTATATTTAATAAACTATAGTTTTTACAAATTCTTCCGCATCAAAGGAAACTAAATCCTCTATCCCTTCTCCTACCCCTAAATACTTCACTGGAAGATGAAACTCTTTACCAATGCGGAAAACAATTCCTCCTTTAGCCTGGCTATCCCATTTAGTGAGAATGATACCACTGAGGTCAGCTACCGGAAATAGAGATTGAGCCTGTAAAAAAGCATTCTGCCCAGCTAAAGCATCAATAACTAAAAGACTCTCTAAATTAGAAGGAAGAATTAATTTTTTAGTCACTCGCACTACTTTTTCCAGCTCGGCAAGGAGATTCCTATTAACATGAGACCTCCCCGCCGTATCAATGATAACTAAAGTGTCTCCCTGGTGGCGAGCAGAATTGATTCCGTCAAAGACCACCGCTCCTGGATCTGCGCCTTCTGTCCCTCGAAAATAGTGGCATTTCGCTCTTTGAGCCCAAATCTCTAATTGTTCCATAGCTGCAGCCCGAAAAGTATCAGCGGCGATGAGGTTAACTTTCTCCCCTTTATTTTTAAAGAGATAAGCCAGCTTACCAGCTACGGTGGTCTTCCCCACTCCATTAACTCCAGAAAGAATTATAGCTTTGAGCTCCCCCTCTTCAGCGGAACGAAAAAGAGAAGGGTCATTTCCCTGTAAAAGAGAGAACAGTTTTTGATACAACCACTCTTGCCAGTCGCCTTCCCTCTGAGATTTTTTGAATTCCCGAAAATCTTCCACTATTTCCAAAGATAGTGCAGGACCCATATCGGCCTGAATAAGCAATTCTTCCAGCTCTTCCCAGTCTTTTTCTCCTACTTCTTTTTTGCTCCATAACTGGGAAAAATGTTCCTTTACCTCCTCCTTCATTTTTCCCATACCTTTTACCCATCGCTGCCAGATAGTTTCTTTCTCCATCATTTTCTCCTTTTCTATTGAAAGGACTCCCCGTCAAAACAAACTGCCTGGGAAACTCCTGGTTCATTCATAGTCATTCCAATTATTCGATCTGCTACTTCCATCACTTCTTCCTGGTGAGTTACCACCACCACCTGCCGGTTGTGAGAAATATTCTTCAGTAGCTGAGCCAGAAGGAGGCTGTTAGCGTGGTCTAAATTGGCATCCACCTCATCCAGAAAGCAAAAAGGTAAATTAGCTGTTTCCAGAACCGCAAAAAGAAAACACAATGCCACCAGAGATTTTTCCCCACTGGAAAGAAGAGATAAAATTTGTTTTCTCTTTCCCGGTAGACGTACTTCTATTTCTGCTTTCTCTTCTTGAAAAAGGAGATAAGCTTCTCCTCCAGGAAAAATCTCTTTAAAAAAGCCAGAAAAACTTTTATTCACCTGATAAAGAAACTCCTGAAAACTTTTTCTGATTTCTCTCCGGGCCAGAGAAACCCCCTCCCTCACCAAAGAGAGGCCCGCTTCACAGCATTCATTTTTTTCCTTTAAGGAAGAAAAGCGCTCCTCTACCCGAACAAACTCTTCACCTGCTCCAGGAATAAACTTCTTTTTCCCCAACAATTCTTCTTTTTCCTGGAGAGAACGTTCCAGCTCTTTTATATCTATACAGATTGAGGAAGGTGCAGGGCGAAAATTCCCCATTTTTTCTAATTCTTGCGAGAGTTCTTTTACCTCTAAATCTAACTTTTCTTCTAAAAAAAGAGCTTTATCTAATTTTTTCCTTCTCTCCTCTTTTTCCTTTTCTATCTCCTGAATTTTTTTCTCAGCCAGACTAATCTTTCCATCTAAACTCTTTTCCTCTTCCTCTTTTTGTTTTTGTTCTTTCATCTTCTCTGCTATTGAAACCTGTATCACCTGGATTTTACTTCCCTCTTCACTCAATCTTTTTCCATACTTCCTTTTTTCCTCTTCTTCTACTTTTAGAACTTCAAGAGCTTCTCCTATTTCTTTCTTCAGAGATTGTATTTCCCACAGGAACCTCTCTTTTTCCCTTTCTCTCTCTTCTTTCTTTCTTTTATCTTTCTCTCTTTCTTTTATACTACACTGGATTTGAGAAATATTTTCTTTTATCCTTACTATTTCTTCTTCTGTGACACTTAATTCTTTTTCCTCAGCATTTTTTTTACCGGCTACCAACTCTATCTCTTTTTCCAGTTCTCTTATCTTTCTTTCTCTCTCCTCTTTCTCCTTTTCCCGGTAAACTAATTTCTCTTTCTCTCTTTCTATTTCCAGCTTTCTCTTCCACAACTTCTCTTCTTCATTCTTCTCTTCTTTAGAAATATCTCGAATCCTACTTTCCCAGAAAGCTACTTTGTCCTGCCACTTCTTCTCCCTTTTCTTCCAGGAATGGTAAAAATGAGACTCTCCTACAGAAGAAATTAATTGTCCAGGAAACAAAAGAAATCCACTGCGCAGAAAGACGAGATTTCCATCGGAGGATACTAGATTCTCCTCCGGAAGTTTACCACTCTGGAAAAGATGAAACACCTCCCTTTTCTGACACTCTCTCCAGAGAGCAGGAGGTATAGCAGAAGAAGAAATATACCATTGCTTTGATCCTGGCAAATCTGGCTCTGAATCAAAACCTTCTTCTTTAATATTCTGGCTCTCCCAGAACCAGTTAAGAGCCTGTACTGCTCGTCGAGACCAGCCCAGAACACTTAATTCTTTCTCCCACTCCTCACTTCCTTGCTTTCTCTGCTTCAAGTTATTTAGCTTCCGGGAAATACTTTGCAGAATCACTTTACCTTTTTCTAATTTTTCCCTTAAAATTTTTTCCTCCTCTTTTCCCCTCTCTATTTTATTTTCTACTTCTCCAATGTTTTCCTCTCCCTTTTTTATCTTAGTTTTTAGCTCCAGAATCTCCTCTCCTATTCTTTTCTCTCTGCGTATCTCATCCTGGAGGGAAGCTTCCAACTTTTTCTTATCCTCCTCTCCGTGGCGTTTACATTCCTGCAAATAAATTTTCTTTTTTTCTAACTCCCGGAGAGTGTTTGCTCTTTCTTCAAGCTGGAGCATCAATTCTTCGTCATCTATTTCCTCTACCTTATCCTCCGGAAAAGAAAAATCCTCTCTCCACTTCTTTTCTCTTTCTTCCCAGAGATTAACCGTTCTTTCCCAGGAAGAAAATTTTTCCTTAATTCGCAAAATGTTTTTTCTATTTTCCCTCATCTCAGTTAAAAGATAGTAGAGTTTTTCTTCTTCCTTCTTTTTCTCCCTTTCCTTCTCTCCTCTTTCTCTTTCTATATCTTTCTTTTCTCTCTGGCATTTATCCCGGACAATAGAAAGAGAAGAAAAAATATCCTTCCACTTTCTTTCCTCTTTCTCTCCTTCGGCTATTTTTTCTTCTTCTGTCTCTATTTCTTTCTTAAGGAGAGAATTTTTCTCTTCATGGAGCCTTATCATCTCCTGAATATAAAGTGCTTTAGTATCTCTCCATTCTCTCTCTAAGGAGAGATACTCTTCTTCCTCTTGAGCCCATAATTTCCATTTTTCCAATTGAATATGGAGCTCCTTCAATCGCTCCTCCAGAAGCTTTCTTCTACTCTCAAGTTTCTCTATGCGGAGAGAAACTTGAGAGAGCTTTTTTTTCCATTCCCCAGCACCGCTTATCATCTCTAACCATTGCCACCGCTCCAGTGGTGTCTCATAAAGCAGAGATTGTAGCTCCCCTGCACCCACTACACCAGCGCTTAAACGCTCTATTCCCAAACCTTTTTTTTCTAATTTCTCTTTCCAATCTCTAAAGCGGATTTTTTCATCACGAAAGAAATATTCTGACTCTCCTGAGGCAAATATTCTCCTTGCTACTTTTAGATCTGCACCTGAGGAGTCTTCCCACCACACTTCAATATCAGCCATTCCCAGAGGTTTAGCTGTCCTGGACCCATGGAATATAACCTCCCGGTTTTGAGTAACCCTGAGCTCCCGTGCTGTATCTCCCCATACCCAGCGCAGAGCATCAATGAGATTACTCTTACCTGAACCATTAGGACCCACAACCACGTTTAAACCTGGAGAAAGTTCAATAGCGGTGAAATGGGCAAAAGATTTGAAGCCTTGAATGATTATTTTCTTTACATACATTATTGACCTTTATTGAGAAGTTGATTATCACTGCTTAAAACTTCTAAAGCTTTCTTAGCTGCTTCCTGTTCTGCTCTTTTTTTATTCTTTCCCTCTCCCCGGGCTATACTATTTTCTCCAATTTTTACCTCTATCTGATAAAGGTTCTCTTCCCCCTGATTTAAAATCTGGTAATGAGGAAGACAATTATAATATTGCAAACACCATCGCTGAAGCAACCCTTTATAATTCACTGACAGGTTAAGAGAATCAATGTCTCCTGCCTCGCAAAAAATTGTTTTCAAAACTTTTTTAGTTTCCTCATAAGAAGAAGAATCAACAAAAACTGCCCCGGCCAGCGCTTCTAAGGAGCTGGCCAGTATAGAATCTTTTTCCCGTCCTCCACTTCTTTCTTCTCCTTTACCTAACTCAATAAACTTTGCCAGTTCAATCTTCCGGGCTAAATAAGCCAAACACTCTTCGCTCACCCATTTTGATTTAGTTAAAGATAACCAGCTCCGGGGTTTATCATAATGGCGAAAGAGGTAGTCGGTGACAAAAAAACCGACTACCGCATCTCCCAACCATTCTAACTTATCATTACAGCTACCATCTTTTCCTTCCAGTGCTGATTTATGGCGTAGGGCAATTTTGAGCAACTCCTCATTCCTGAAAACATACCTGATTCTTTCTTCCAGCACTGAAAAGTCAATGTCTGAACTAAACACGGGGAAACAAACTACTCTATTTTAGATTCAATGTATTCTATCGCTTCCCCCACTGTGGTTATTTTTTCTGCATCTTCATCCGGTATTTCAATATCAAATTCTTCTTCAAAAGCCATAATTAACTCCACAATATCCAGAGAATCAGCCCCTAAATCATCGATAAAAGAAGCATCGAGAGTAACATCTTCTTCATCTACTCCTAACTGTTCCACCACTATTTCTTTAACTTTAGAAAAAATATCCATAGTTACACCTCCTACCTGAAATAGTTTTTAAATCATCACCAATCCGCCATTGACATGGATGGTTTGACCAGTAATATATCCAGCAGCTCGAGAAGCCAGAAAAGCAACCGCTTGAGCCACCTCTTCAGGTTCTCCAAAGCGACGTAGAGGCACCTGCTGAAGCCAGACTTCTCTCACCTCCTCCGGCAGTTTCTCAGTCATTTCTGTATCTATAAAACCAGGAGCTACGGCGTTAACCGTTATACCTAAAGGTGCTACCTCCCGGGCTAAAGATTTAGTAAAACCAAGAATAGCCGCCTTCGCAGTAGAATAGTTGGTTTGACCAGCATTACCTACTACTCCTACCACTGAAGAAATATTGATTATCCTTCCATATCTCTTTTTCATCATATACCGCAAGACTTCTTTGGTACAATAATAAACCCCCTGCACTCCTACATCAAGTACTGCTCGCCAGTCCTCATCTTTCATTCGCACGAGGAGCGCATCTCTTGTAATCCCAGCATTATTAACTAATATATCAACCTGCCCCCAGGTCTTTATTATATCCTGCACTACAGTTTTAATCTCTTCCTTTTTGGTAACATCCGCGACATATCCCCGGGCTTCTATCCCTTGCTCCTTTAGCTCTGTCACTGCCTTTTCTATTTCTTCCTGAGGAGCCACATCATTTATAGCCACCCGGGCACCACCCCTACCTAAAACTTGAGCAATACTAAAACCAATGCCTCGTCTACCCCCGGTCACCATGGCTACCTGATTTTCCAGGCTCATTTTTCTTTTTCCTCCTTATTCTCTTTTCTCCCCCCATCCCAGGAATTTACATTTTTTACTTCCACTTCAGGATATTCCCGGGAAAAAAGTTTACTCAATACTGTTCCAGGGCCCATCTCCCAGACCTGGTGAGACTCACCACGATAGAGAACATCCATAACTTCCTTCCATCGAACCGGAGAAAACATTTGCTTAACCAGTAAATCCCTGATTTCTTCAGGCCGGGAAACATATTGAGCATTCACATTACTTACATATCGGTAACGGGGAGGCTTAATTTCTATTTCCTGCAAAAGAGAAGAAAATTTCTCTGCCGCTTCTTTCATAAAACTGGAATGAAAAGGAGCACTGACTTTCAATTCCACCACTTTTTTACTCCCCTCTTTTTTAAGTCTATCCACCACTTGAGGTAAAAGAGAACGGGAAAGAGAAAGAACTACCTCTGAGGAAGAATTAATATTAGCTATTTCTACTTTATCCCCCGAGGAAAACTCTTCTACCACATTCTCCACTTTTTCTTGCGGCAGCCCTAAAACTGCTACCATTGCTCCCTCCCCGGGAGGAATGGCTTCTTGCATAAGCTCTCCTCTTTTTCGCACCAGAAAAATTGCCTCTTCAAAGTCTATGCTCCCTGCGGCACAAAGGGCCGAATATTCCCCTAAACTGTGTCCCGCCACTGCATCCACGGGAAGAGAAAATTCTCTCTGCCAGATTCGCCAGATGAGTAAACTGGTAGCTAAAATAGCTGGTTGAGCATTAAAAGTGAGGCTCAGTTCTTCCTCCGGCCCTTCCAGAGTTAAGTGCAACAGGTCTACTCCACAAATTTGGCTCGCTTTCCCCAGAATTTCCTCGGTCTCCTGGCGATAATTCTCCCACCAAATTTTAGTCATACCTGCTTTCTGTGCCCCCTGTCCGGGGAAAAGAACTACCCAGCCCATTTTAATCATCCACCATCTGAGGCAATTTTTTAACCGTCTCCTTAAACTCTGCAATTATATCTTCAATGACCTGTCGAACAGGTTTAATATCTTTTATAAGGCCGGCAACTTGCCCTGACATTACCGAACCTTCTTCTACATTACCACAAACTGCCTCTCTCAGTCTACCGGAGCCCAGAGCTTCTATTTCTGCAAGAGGAGCTCTTTGAGCTTCCAGCTCCTCAAACTTGCGCGTGAGACGATTACGCAGACAGCGCACCGGATGACCAGTTGTATTACCGGTAACCACGGTAGAACGATCTTGAGCTTTTACAATCGCTTCTTTGTAAAGAGGATGCACCTCACATTCTTCAGTGCAAACAAAACGAGTGCCCATCTGTATTCCTTCTGCTCCTAAAGCAAAACAAGCTGCCATACCTCTTCCATCGGCTATCCCTCCCGCAGCGATCACGGGAAGAGGACTAACAGCATCCACTATTTGAGGAACCAAACACATGGTGGTTATCTCTCCAATATGACCACCGGCTTCCATTCCTTCAGCAATAATTAATTTTATTCCCCGACGCAATAGCCTTTTAGCCAAAGCAACAGATGCTACCACAGGAATGGTTAAGATACCTCTCCGGGCAAAATCCTCCACTAGCTCTCCTGGATTTCCTGCGCCGGTAGTAACCACGGGAACTTTTTCTTCTTTAACCACTTCGATTTGCTCTTTTACATAAGTAGATAAAAGCATCAAGTTTACTCCAAAAGGTTGTCCGGTAAGAGATGTAGTTCTTCGTATCTCCTCTCGCAGACCCTCTCCCGTCATCCCCCCTGCCCCGATTATACCTAAACCTCCGGCTTCTGAAACCGCCGCCACCAAAGGTGCAGTAGATACCCAGGCCATTCCCCCCTGGAGGATGGGATACTTGATACCTAATATTTCTGTAACTCTTCCTCGCATAATCCACCCCTAACTTTTCAAATTAAGCTGGGACAAACGCTCACGAATTTTATCTACTATTCCTTTTTCTACCAGCTCTTTAGCCCCCTTAATGGCGCTTTTTATGTCTCTTGCTTTTGAGCTACCGTGGCAAATTAAGCATACTCCTTCTATTCCCAAAAGAGGAGCTCCTCCATATTCACTTCTATCTAATTTACGCCAGAATTCTTTCAGCTTCTCTTCCTCCTGAGGACTACCTATTTCTTGAGGAAGGTGAGAAGAAATAAGAGCAATTAAACCTTCTCCAAATTTTAAAAGAGCATTGCCAGTAAAACCATCACATACCACTACATCTGCTTTTCCATCCACTATATTGTAGCCTTCCACATTACCAGCAAAGTCAAAGTGCAAAAAATCACTTTGAGAGCGAAACAGCTGATAAGTAGATTTCACGAGTTCGTTTCCTTTACCTTCTTCTTCTCCAATATTCAATAACCCCACCCGGGGGTGAGGCAGATTCAAAACTATCTTAGCATACTCTGCCCCCATAACCGCAAAATGAAGAAGATGTTTGGGTTTACAATCTACGTTGGCTCCCACATCCAGAAGAACGGTGCAGGAATTAGAATTGGGTATAAGAGCAGTAATAGCTGGTCGCTCTATCTGGGAAACCCGCTTTAGCTTCATCCAGGCAGTAGCCATAACTGCTCCGCTATTCCCTGCTGATATGAAGGCGTCTATTTTCCCCTGAGCCAATAAATCAATACCCTTAGCTATAGTCGAATCGGGTTTTTTCTTAAGAGCTTCGGTAGGTGATTCTCCCATGCCTACTATTTGAGAAGCGTCTTCAATGGGAAAATGTTCTTCGTCCATTCCCCATTGAGAATAGAGAGATAGGAGTTTCTGTCGAGGGCCTACCACTACCAGGGTATAATCAGGAGAATAGGCTTCCCTCACTCCTTTTATTATTTCCTCGGGAGCGAAATCTCCTCCCCACCCATCCACAGCAATCCTCATATTCAGCCTCTTTTAGTCTTTAACCTTCACCACTTGCTTACCTTTATAGTAACCACAAGCCGGACAGACCCGATGAGGCAACTTAGGCTGATGGCAGCGAGGACAATCTACCAGCTGAGGAGCTTTCACCACCCAGTGAGTTCTTCTCTTATTACGTCGACAACGAGAAGTCTTATTAGTTAAATTAGCCATATTCTTATAATACCTCCTCTTTTGCTCTCCATCCTGAATGTAGGATAGTATAAAATAATTTCCTGCCTATTGCAAATGAAATTACTTCATTCCCCGAATTATAAGTTTTCTTTAGCCCAATTTTTCAGTATTGCCAGTCGAGGGTCAGGCGCTTCTTCACAGGAACACTTTTCTTTATTACGATTTGCTCCACAAATCGGACATATCCCCCGACAATCAGGAGAACACAAAGGCTTCATAGGTAGATTCAGAAGAATAACTTCTTCTACCTCCTGTGTTACCTCTACATAATTATCTTCTTCCCAGAAGTACCCTACTTCATCAGATTCCCTGGCCTCTGCTTCTATATCAGAAGGACGATGGATACGATTTAAGTTCCGGTATTCCAAGTAAAAAACAGCTTTTATTTTCTGTATCGAAGGTTCTAAACAGCGGGAACAGGGCATCACGAGTGCCGTATCCACTACTCCTTTTACCAGGATTTCACCTCCACAGTTGGTAAGGAGAGCATCTACCCTCACCGGTTGAGCAAAAGGTAACCTTACTCCTTCCCAGCTTAAAGAGGAAAAATCCTCTTCTTCAATATCCTGAAAAGTCCTCCCCACACTTTTTTTCACTTCCCCGATGTAAAGCCGCATCATCCTCACCTCTTTCTCTTGCCAGAACCCAGGTATCTCGGGCGATTATCAGTTCTTCGTTAGTAGGAATAACCATTACTGCTACCCGGGACTGGTCGCTACTTATAAAAGCCTCTTTTCTCCTCACTTTATTCCGCTCATCATCTATCAATATACCTAAGTGCTCTAATCCCTGACAAACCGACTTTCTAATATAGGAGGAATTCTCCCCTATACCAGCAGTAAAAACTAAACCATCCAGTCCTCCTAAAATAGCGTAATAAGAGCCAATATATTTTTTAGCCCGGTAAGCTATCAAATCCAGAGTTAGCTGAGCCCGATGATTAAAAGGAGCAGCATCTTCGATATCCCGAGTATCGCTGCTAACTCCTGAGACACCCAGCACTCCACTTTTTTTATTCAATATATCATCTATTTCATCAACTGCCAGATTTTCTTTTCTCATCAAAAATAGAGGTATAGCCGGATCTAAATCTCCCGAGCGCGTTCCCATCACCAACCCCTCTAAGGGAGTAAGCCCCATAGAAGTATCTATAGATTTACCTCCCTTTATGGCTGCAAAGCTCACCCCGCTACCCATATGACAGGTAATTAATTTTAAATCGCCAAGGTCTTTTCCTAACATTTTAGCCGCTCTCTCGGACACATATCGATGAGAAGTTCCGTGAAAACCGTATCTTCTGACCCGGTATTTTTCATAATACTCATAAGGAATAGCATAAATATAAGCATATTCGGGCATAGTGCCATGAAAAGCAGTATCAAAAACTGCCACCTGGGGCACATCGGGCATTAACTCCTGGCAAGCTTCTATTCCTAAAATATTGGCAGGGTTGTGTAAGGGGCTCAATTCAGCACATTCCTTGATAATCTTTAAAACTTCATCATCAATCAACACTGAACCAGTGAGTTTTTCTCCTCCATGCACCACTCGATGACCTATGGCTTCAATTCTATTAGTCTGAGTTTGTTCCCGGGTTAAAACTTCCATTACCCACTGCATAGCTACCCGATGGTTAGAAACTTCTCTTTCTTCTACAAAACTATGGTTATCATTTTTGTGCTCTAACCGAGAACCCGGTGTTCCAATTCTCTCTACCATACCTTTTGCTAATACCTGGTAATCTTCCTCCCCTTCCATACCAAACAGTTGATATTTAATCGTCGAGCTTCCACAGTTGACCACCAGTATATTCAATTTTCTATCCTCCTAAAATTAAAATTGAGTTTGTAAAACAGTAACTGCTATCTGATCTACTATATCCTCTGCCTTAGCTCCTCGAGAAAGGTCATTGACCGGTTTAGCGAGACCTTGCAAAATAGGACCAATGGCCGTAGCTTTAGCTAAGCGCTCGGTTAGTTTGTAAGAAATATTACCAGCATCCAGGTCAGGAAAAATTAAAACATTAGCTCTCCCGGCCACCGGGCTTCCCGGCGCCTTTTTTCTGGCCACTTCAGGAACCAAAGCCGCATCACCCTGTAACTCCCCATCTAAAAGCAATTGAGGATTCAAAGAATGAGCAATATTAGTTGCTTCTATAACTTTGTCCACTAGCTCATGTTTGGCGCTACCTTTAGTAGAAAAAGAAAGCATAGCCACTCGAGGTTCGGCATTCAAAAGAAAAGTAGCCGTGCGTGCAGTAGTAATGGCAATATGAGCTAATTCCTCAGCATTGGGGTTGGGGTTTAACCCTGAATCAGCATACAGAAAAGCACCATTCTCCCCGTAAGGGCAATCGGGAACCACTATCAAAAAGCAACTGGAAGCTAATTTAATTCCCGGTGCCGCTTTAATAATCTGCAGAGCTGGTCTTATAACATCAGGACTGGACAGAACTGCTCCTCCTACTACCCCATCTACTCTACCTTCCCGCAACATCATACAGGCATAGTACATAGAACTTTTCAGTAAGTCTTCTGCTCCCTCTCGAGAAAGACCCTTATTTTTCCTCAACTGGTAAAGGTCGTCGATATAAAATTCCCTTTTCTCATCCTTTAAGTGGTTGACTATCTCTACCCCTGAAAGGTCAAGATTGAGCTCCTGTGCTTTCTTAGCAATTTTTTCTTCTTCTCCTACAAGAACTACAGAAGCTACTTCTTCTTTTTGGGCTATTTCTGCTGCTTTTAAAACTCGCTCATCTTGGCTTTCAGGTAAAGCAACTTTTTTCTTCAGCGCTTTGGCTCTTTCCCTGATTTTACTTAATATATCCATTCTATCTACCCCTTTTTATAATATTAAAATCTCTTTTATTACCCCACTACCAAAAATCTTAGTCCAAAAAGGGAATATCTTATTCAGAAAGAATTCCCCGCGGAGTGTTTCTTGCTAAATTTATCTCTCAGCCTCTTTTCTACTACAGGAGGAACTAGCCCCCGGATACAACCACCAAAAGAAGCAATTTCTTTTACTACAGTAGAATTAAGATAGGAAAACTCAGTGCTGGTGGGCAAAAATAAAGTTTCTATTTCTGGGGCCATCTTTCGATTAGTAACAGCAATTTGAGTTTCATATTCGTAATCAGAAATAGCTCTCAAACCTCTAATGATTACCTGACACTTCTTTTCCCGAGCAAAGTTTACCAGTAAGCCATCGAAAATTTCCACCTCTACATTGGAAAAACATTTTACTGCTTCCTCAATCATTTCTTTTCTCTCTTCGGGAGTAAAGAGAGGTTGCTTGTGAGGATTCTTTAATACTGCCACTACAAAATGGTCAAAAATTTTTCTTCCTCGCTCAATGATATCCAGATGTCCATTAGTTAAGGGGTCAAAGCTCCCCGGATATATAGCTGTTAGCACCGCCTTCACCCTGCCTGAGAATCAAGTTTAAAAGAGCCAAATACTAAAACACTTCTTCCATATGTTCTCCGATTTTTTATTTCAAAAAAACCACAATCCAGAAAAGGGTCTTGCTCTTCAGGGTAACGAAACACCACCAAAGCATCTTCAAGAACCATCCTAAAATTATACAACTTTTCTAAAACAGCTCTACTATTTAAAGAAAAGGGAGGATCTACAAAAACGATATCCGGCTTAATTTTTCGAGAAGGGAAAGGAAAAGAGCGCATAAAATCCTTTTTTAAAACCCGAGCTCTCTCTTCAAAGCCACAGGTTTTTATATTTCTGGCAAGAAGCAGACAGAGGTGAGGGTCTTTCTCCAGAAAATAAACCTGACTTGCCCCCCGGCTTAAAGCTTCAAAACCCAGAGAACCACTCCCGGCAAAAAAGTCAAAAACCACACTCCCCGGTACTTCTTCTTGCACTATGTCAAATATTACTTTACGTAAAAAACCGGTCATAGGACGAACTTGTTTCCCCGAAGGGGTAACTATTTTCCTTCCTCTATCTTTTCCTCCCCCGAGATATAAATAGCCCATTAGCTTACCTCTCCAAATTCCAGATAACGGCCAAACCGCCGGTCAATTTCCTCTTGAAGAGAACGATTTTCACTTTTCTCCAGCCGGGGATCTTCATCAAGGATAACTTTTGCCTCCTCATTAGCTTTCTCGAGAATAGACCAATCCTCAAACGGGTCAGCTAAACGGAACTCAGGCACTCCGTGTTGTCTCACTCCATAAAACTCACCCGGCCCCCGGAGACGAAGGTCTTCTTCGGCAATGCGAAAACCATCTTCAGTAGCCACCATTATCTCCATCCGGCGGCGAGCTTCTTCAGTATGAGCTTCAGCCAAAAGAATACAGAGACCTGGTGCTTCTCCTCTTCCAATTCTACCTCTCAATTGGTGCAGTTGTGCCAAACCAAACCTCTCAGCATTTTCTATCACCATAACACTAGCATTGGGGATGTCAATCCCCACCTCGATTACTGAGGTAGCCACTAAAACGTCGATATCCCCCCGGGAAAAGCGCTCCATGATTTCTTCTTTCTCCCGAGAAGGGAGCTTACCATGAATCATCTCTATCCGAAAGCCTGAAAGCCAGGAAGAACGCAAAAGTTCTGTCACTTCCGCTACATTACTGATTTCTTCCTCACTTTCTTCTATAGCCGGGCACACCACAAAGGCCTGTCTCCCTTCCTCTATCTGCTTTCGCACTCGATTATAAGCTTTAAATCTTTCTTTAATGGAAAAGCAGAGAGTGGTTACTGGTTTTCTACCCGCCGGTTTTTCATCCACCACGGAAATATCTAAATCCCCGTAAAGAGTCAAAGCCAACGTTCGGGGAATAGGAGTGGCAGTCATAACCAGGAGATGCGGAATAGAAGCTTTTTCTTTTAATTTTGCCCTTTGCAATACTCCAAAGCGATGTTGTTCATCTACAATAGTAAGACCCAGCCGGGGAAAAGTAATGTTTTCCTCAATAAGAGCATGAGTGCCAATTACGAGATCTATTTCTCCTTTTTTAATTTTTTCCACCAATTCTTTCTTTTCCTTATTAGTTCCCCCCTTAAGAAGCCCCACTCTCACTCCTAAAGAGGATAACAAATCTTTAAACCGATGGTAATGCTGTTCGGCTAAAATCTCAGTAGGAACCATCAAAGCTACCTGTCTTCCCGAATCAATAACCTGAAGAGCCGCAAGTAAGGCTACCAGCGTTTTCCCTGAACCCACATCTCCCTGTATTAAACGATTCATCAATCGTCCACTCACTAAATCCTCATGAATTTCCTTTACCACCCTCTTTTGAGCGGAAGTCAAAGTAAAAGGAAGTTGAGCTAAAAAATTTTTTACCAGAGCTGAATCAGAAACGCAGGGAGGAACATCGTAAACTGCTAATTCCTGCCGGCGGATTTTCAAGCTCAAAGCAAAAAGTAAGAATTCCTCAAAAATGATAGTTAAGTGAGCTTTGCTACGTCGAGAGTTTAACTCCCCTACTGAAGAACGGGAAGGACGATGCAGCTCTTCTATAGCCACTCTTTTAGGTAAAAGATTATGCTTTACCACTAAATAAGAAGGAAGAATGTCTTTTATTTCTTCTAAAAAATTATCCAAAGCATAATAAATAATGGATTGCAGTTTTTTTAAGCTTAGACCTTCAGTAAGGCTGTAGATAGGGACTATTCTATCCCAGCTGGAATTTTCCTGGTCCACTATTTGATAGTCAAAATCAGCTACCTCCCAGTTACCAAAAGACCGACGAAAATTTCCCGAAACCTGAACTTTCACACCTTTTCGCAAAGTCTTAGCCAGATAGTTTCTATTAAAGCACACTAGATTCACTTTACCTGTTCCATCACTCACCGCAATTTTAAGTAGCGGCCCCCGTCGAGTGGCAATCCGACTTTGAGAGCTAACTACTCCCTGGATAGTTTCCCATCCTTCTCCCCGGAGATGAGAAATAGGTTTTACTTCCCCTCGGTCCCGATAATAACGAGGGAAGAAAAAGAGAAGGTCTTCTGCCGTTTTAATTTCCAGACGATTTAATTTTTTCTCCAGAGCTGGCCCTACTCCTTTAATGTATCTTACCGGGGTAGAGAGGCTCTTTTCCTTCTCCGGGGAAGGTAAAACTGGAGAAGGACTATTAAGTTCACCATCGCCATCACTTTGAGATTTCAGCTTTTCCTCCATATCCTGCAACAGTTTTCTCTTCTGTTCTACGGTTAAGCTATCGTACTCGAGAAGAAGGGAAGAAAAATCTTCTCCCTCTCCCCGTTCAGCAAACCAGCTACTCAAAAAGTTACTGAACCCTCCAAAAACGGAGAGATTATCCAGCCTCTGTTTTTCTCTCTCTATTATTTTCAATACTAATTCCTTATTTATTTTTTCCTTAGTCATTTTTTCTATTTTAACCCATCTTGCATTACATCTTCAAAACTGCTATATTTTTACCCGATTCTGAAAAAGGAAAGGAGCAAAGACAATGGCAAGATGCGAAATCTGTGGCAAAACTACTTCCTTTGGTAATAAAATAAGTCACTCTCACCGGGTAAGCGGAAGAGTATGGCATCCCAACATTCAGAAAGTAAAAGCAGTCATGGGTGGTAAAACCAGAAAAATAAATGTTTGCACCTCCTGTTTGAAAGCAGGAAAAGTAAAAAAAGCCTGAATTACCACCTTGTATGCTACCCTTAGGAACCCTGGTCAATGCTTTTGCCATCCTTATAGGAGGAATAGTAGGGATAGTCATCCGTTCCCGGCTACCAGAGCGGATATCACTTATTGTTTTCCAGGGTATTGGTTTATTTACCCTCTCTCTGGGGGTATCTTTAGCCATCAAAACCCAGAATTTTTTACTCTTAATATTCAGTATCGTCCTGGGTTCCATAATAGGAGAGCTGCTCGATTTAGAAAAATGGCTCAACCATTTAGGAGAAAGCCTTAAGTTCCTTATCAAATCGAAAAACGACCGTTTTGCTGAAGGTTTGGTAACCGCTTTTTTACTTTTTTGCATGGGTTCTATGACCATTTTAGGAGCTATAGAGGAAGGTTTAGGTAATCCTCCCCATCTACTTTTAGCTAAATCGGTATTAGATGGTTTCTCCTCCATTGCTCTATCTGCCTCTTTAGGAGCGGGAGTGATTTTTTCCATCATTCCTCTTCTTCTCTACCAGGGTGGCATAACCTTGTTTGCCAGTTCTCTCCAGAATTTCTTTAACGATTCTCTGATACTGGAGCTGACCGCAGTAGGAGGTTTGCTCCTCATAGGTTTAGGAATCAACATTTTAGAAATAAAAAAGCTAAAAGTGCTCAATATGCTACCCAGCCTCGTTGTGGTTGTAATTTTAAAAATGTTATTCTTTCCTAATTAAACCACAAAACTAACCCCAGTTGCACCCCCAGAAAAAAGAGCAACTTCAGTATCCATCATCTTTTTTGCCATTAAATTCAAATAGCCTGGGAGAATTAAACTCTAAGGAAAATTCTTTAACTCGTTTTTCTGCCAGTTTTACATATTCTTCATTTATTTCATATCCAACGTAATGACGCTTTGTTTTTATCGATGCAATTGCAGTCTGCCCACTACCCATAAATGGATCCAGAACAACCTCACCCTCAAAAGCATAAAGCTGGATCAGCCTGTAAGGCAATTCCACTGGGAATGGTGCAGGATGACCAACTTTTGTTGCTGGTTCTGCAGCAAATGTCCACACACTTTTAGTAAATTCAAGAAACTCCTCCTTAGGAATTGTACTTTCCCTTCCGAGACTTTCCCTTGAAAACATCCCTTTAGAAAAGACCAAAATATATTCATGAATGTCTCTCAATGTCGGATTTTTAGCAGAAAGCCAGCTACCCCACGCAGTTGAAGGGCTACCACTTGAGGCTTTATTCCAAATGATTTCACCTCGCATTAAAAATCCTAAATCAAGCATGTCTTCAATGATAAATACATGAAGGGGGATGTACGGTTTCCTCCCCAGATTGGCGATATTAATACATGCCCTTCCGCCGGGAACAAGAACTCTTTTAACTTCGCCCCATACTCTCTTCAAAAATACTCTATACTCATTTAAAGTAAGGTCTTCATCATATTCTTTTCCTACGTTATAAGGCGGCGATGTAACCATTAGATGAACACTGTTATCCGGTAGCTCTTCCATCTTTTCGCTTGACTTGCAAAAAACTTTATCCAGGTATTGAGGTAGAATTGGGTTTTCTACGTATTTTGTAAATTCTTCTTTGGGCAACCCCTCATATAGCCTACTCTTATAAAAAGGAGTAGAATTGTGATTGATTCGTCCAGGAGAGCCAAATGCGCTTGTTTTAGTCCCGTTTTTCTTCTTACAGTTTCTCATTTAGTCCTCCTTCCAGAGATCAACCCATCTTCTATAGGGGTTAAACTCAATCTTTATTCTTTGCCAATTTATTGCCATGCTTCTGCTGCTATTATCTCCAACTAAACTTAGGAGAGCTTCTTTAGTAATTTCAACGCCTCTTGGATTTGTTCCAAGTTTTGGAAGTTTAACATAGTTCTCTCTACCTATTTTACCAAAAAGCCTCTTTTGAGCTTCTAAAGGAATATAATAAAATCCTCCTATATCGTTCCAGTTGATTTGAACAAGCAAAATATCACAATGAGGGTAATAATTTTCACAAAATTCCTTTGCCTTTTGGGCATCGACAGTCCATACCAGTTTGACACCACTAAAATTTTTACCTGTAATCGTTTTAATCGATACTGGCTCACCAAATAATTTCACGTCCACCTCGGGTTCAGTTATAGGAATCTCAGTTTCAACATTTGCCTCACCAAATTTATAAATAAGCAAAGCCACAATTATTTTTTCTCGAACTGAACCAACTTCCATTCCAAGTTTACCCGCTCTTGAACTCTCTAACTCTGCGAGCTGGAACAAGTAAGGTAAACGTCTTTTAATTTTCTCTACCAGTTTTTCGTCTCTAAATATTTCTATCAGGTAGTCAGACATTATTTACTCCTCTATTCTTTCGTAAGCAAAATGACGCATAACGATTTCGGTGTATGCGAATTTGAGAAGCGAAGTGGAGTAATTTGAGCATAGGAGCAGATGCGTCAAAGATAGGTCTACGCTGTTGTGTGCTGTACCTTGAGCAAAGACTCTTTGCCGGTAGTGCATCCTTTTCTAAATATCCCATATTTTTCCCTCCCTTAAGCAATCAGGAATATCTATGCTGGCTTTCTTTACTTTTGGATGGTTAGCAAATATCAACCTAATAGTACGGATAGCACTATAGGCATTCAGTATCAGATCCCGCTGATCTTTAAAATATTTTTGGTCGAAGATATCTTCTTCGATTACATGTGCAGGCTTTTGCCTCAATTTTCGAACTTCTTTTAGGGATGTGATTGCTTCATTCCATATTAACCAGTCCGCTGGTCTAAAGAATTTACGTATCCATTCGTCAAGAAGTTGAAGAGTTCCTTTTTGCGTAACAATTATTTTACCATCTTTTCTTCTTTGTTCCTCCTCATAACAAATATCATTCATAAAAAAGTCTTTATTTATGTTATCAGATAGCATTTTATCAAAAAGCAGTACAAAATTATTAAATTCTTCTAATGTTGGCCTAATTAGAAAATGGAATTTCTTCGGTCTATCTTTTCCATAATCGTTTCTAAAGAGAGGAGGTCGTTCCATTGCTTCGGACATTTGATTAATAATAAAGAGTTCCATTAATAGGGCTTGGCAGATAGGAACGCCTTCTCCCCAATCACCGATAATAGTATTCCGATAATAAGCAGGATGTAATTTGAAACTGTCAGGCAACTCTTTTGCTTTCCAAATTTGTTGATGTTCAGGTGTTAAGTCGGCAAGGTACCTCAAGAAGACAGCAACTGCCCTGTTTAGGCTTTCATCATAAGCGAATCCATATGTCTCGAGAAATGCCTTATCACTTTCTGGCATTTGCTCATTATTGTAGTGAATACGGCCTTGTATGTCGTCATTTTCATATCTATATCTTGGATCGTTTCTATAAAATTCTAAGACTGACAAGTCAAATGATACATAAGAAAGTTGTGGTTCTCCTAAAGCAAGGCGTAGCTTATATGGTTCAGATTTATAGTCATCAGGATTAACCATTTTTTTAAGTATTAATTTGCCTGGGTACAAGCACATATACCCAGGTTCGTCCGCATTAGCCTTCTCTAGTTGAACTTCGAGCGGCTCGAACCCTATTCTTATAATATTTGGGTTGATGTCTGTCTTTCCATCAATAATGCGAATCAAGTCACTTTTTATAAGATCTTGAATCAATGGTTTAATCTCGGTCCATTCTTTCCCAACTACGGATAACAGATTCCAAATTTGAATGCCATTGAAATCATTCGATTTTAGATAGTATTCTGCTACCGTTTGCTCTATTATTTTCTTCACTTTATTACCTTTCGATTGTTTATAAAACGCCCCAAGATGTCTTCACCTCCCATTTAGCCAAGACATTGTACCTAGTACCCCGAACGTATCTAAAGTTCTCCAAAGAGCAATTTTGGCGGAATACCAAATGTAAGGAACCAGATATATTCTTTTAGCCAAAACACCATTAAATAGATTCCTGCCTATATCTGCTATTTCTTGAAAAAAGATCTTTGATTTCCTCTAAACTAAACCCTAACTCCGCCAATAAACATACTTCTAAACACATTTTCAGTTTCTGGGTAAGATGGTAAAGGTCTTCTCCGCTGACAGCACGTTCTTTTAGCTCCTTATCATGATGTGTCTGATAATTTCTGGTATTAACCACTTTTTCAATAAAGGCATCTTCATCTTCTATAAATTTATCTAAAATTTTTCGATATTTATCGAAAAATTCTTTCAACCTTTTTCTTAAAGAAAATTCATTACCGTACTTCAAATATTCCTTCAGTCTATCTTTTAAGTCACTTCCGACATTCTCTGGAATTGCAGTTACAAGAGCTTTATATACCGCTTTATAACCTTCATCTGATAAATATTCTCCTCCGCAGGTGCATTGATGAAACGACTCTATGGCTTGGATCAGACTTAAAAAATGATGTTCAAGATACATGCGAGGATTATATAACGTTCCAAAGTATAAATCATAAACAGGCTCTAATGAATCCTTTTCCCCAAACCAAGTCCTCAGGAAAGACTCAAATCTATTGGAGATATCTTTGAAAGTAAAAAGCATATCAACTGGAAGTAAAGTTTTAGACGCTTTTGAGATATCTGGCAGTCTGTAAAATATTTCAACTGGTGGATAACAAATTTTACCCTCCACCATCTCTTTGTTTACTTCTGTTAGCCCTGTGATGGCTAATGGATAAGCAGGCTCTGTAATTCCGAGAGTCAAAAAATTCTGAATTTGACGGATAACTTTTATGCAATCTTCAAAAGATTTATCTTCAGAAGTTTCAATTTCTATCTCTGTCTCCTGTTTGATGGCCGCTTCTTTCTGAACAAAAGCAAGTGATGGCCCTGTAACTTGGATATTAATCAATATTTTGAGCCCGTCACCAATATCAGCCTGAAAGGATTCAGGCAACTTATATTTTATTATTATTTCTTTTTCTTCCCCTAAAGGCTTTATGTCAAACCCAGAAATATTTACCCATTCGTCCAAATGCAAGCAATGAACAGAGATACTTTTAAATCTTATGTCCTCTGACTTCTGAAAGTGAACACCTATAAAAACAAAGTTAGCGTAGAATAAAGAGGTTTGAAATCCTTCGGAGCTAAAACTTGACTTAGTTTCAAAACATTTGTATAGAGTAATATTTTTCCCATTAGAAGAGATGCCCAATACAATCTCGGGTTCTAACGTTTTGTTCATATTTTTGATATCTTCAATGGAACCTATTAAGTCCAAAATTGCTCCTTCGTTGGGGGTGAATCTAAGTGTACCTGAAATCCGTTTTTCGGGATTATCAGGAAGCCACCATATACCCTTGTATTCAAATTCTTTAATCATTTTTCATCTCCAATAGCATTTCAGATAACATTTTGCTTTTTTGCAAAGTGTTAGATATTCAGCTAAACGAAACTAACCGCAAACACGCTATTAGCTGGTATGCAACTGCTATTTTTTGTCTAATTTTCTTGAACATCTCTCTATACGCTTTTCCCAATCACCAGCCCACCCTTGCTCTAAAGCTGCCTTTGAGATTTGAATTGCAGCTTCAAAATTTTTACGTTTTTCCTCAATTATAGCCAACTGCCCAAAACCCTTATGAGCTGGCAAAGGGCTGTCTTTATATTCTCTTTGAAAAGCAGCTTTAGCTTTGGGGGATATTTCTATCTGCTGTTTACAAGCCTCAATTGCTTTCTCCAGTGCATCAGGGTCGTTATCTCGATTTCTGTAGTATATTTCTATTTTGCTCTGGTACAAAAAGTGGATGTCTAAAATGTTACTTGATTCATCTATCATTTCTTCTGCCTTTTTGATAATTCTATATGCTATTGTTCTGTCATCTTTTTTACTAAACCAGCTCGCAAGAGCTGATAATAAACCGATGGGAGTTTCGCTTGTGCTAGCAATATTGCCTTTAATTAAAGATTCTCCGCTTGAACCAAATGGTTGAAATGTTTTTATGATATGTTCTCTTTCCTCTTCTGAAAAATTTGATAACCACCAATCACCAAGCCCAAAATATCCGATTTTTCCTTGAATCTGCTTTGACTCTTTTTTGAAAATATTAAATATGCCCATATTTATTATCCTCTAAAAAATAAATAAAAACAGTCTAAGCATAACATTTCCGGCAACTCGTACATAGACAAACTATCTTCTCTATTTCAGCGGATGAATTGCCAGAACTCCCCACTCTTATAATAAATTCTGTCATTTAGTACCCTTCCAGGTTTAAACTACCTAACGAACTTTTTGTGATTTCTATGACCCAACAATTCTTGAATATATCTCAACTTCCCGACAAATACGTTGTAGAGTTAATCGTTCCGACCGCAATATCTCTGGTTTTTATCCCTTCAAACAACCACGTTTCAGGTTTGTATTTGGTCCACATCACCCCAAAACACTCAGAGCCCTCTTTAGTAGCACAATGCGTATGGCCTTTTCCCTATAGAGCTTCTGATGCGAATTAATGTTTGTTTCACATCTCATCTGATGAAAGAATTGTTACAACTCCTTCCCGGATTGCGATGATGAGCAACTTTTGTCTTTGCGAGGTCTGCGAGGTCTTTTAGCTCGTATATAATTTTCCTTTGAGCATTATATCATAGTTAAATTTCAACGGCATTGATAGCCCGATTCAGGATAAACCCATCGGCTTGCCACCCGGTTTTAGCAGCAATATAAATTGTTAGATTTCTCTTATAGCCTTTGGCTACTCTTCTTCCCAGATAAACAAAATTGAGATGGTTTCAGTAACTTTTGGACACTTCAAGGAGATACTCTCCTTTATGGTTCTGGAACAATTGCCTGTTGTCTGGAATATTTATAAATAGGCAGGGTTTTAAAATTATGAAAGATACAGCAAAAGTTTTTTAACGCCAACGTAGAATTGAATCTCCCATCGTTGCAAGCAATATTTGTCTTTTGAAGTAAAAGCATTAACCGTTTCTATCAGCCTTAGGGAGAGTTTATCTTATAAGAAGAAGGAGGAAGAGCAAATGCCCAGAGTGACTTTTAAACTTGATTATCCACAAGCTCAAAGTGTTTTTATAGCAGGAGGTTTCAATAACTGGGACACCCAGGCATATCCTATGCGCAAAACTCAGAAAGGTCACTGGAGTTGTACCCTCACACTCCCCTGCGGGCGATATGAATATCGCTATATTGTGGATGGAGAATGGTATACCGACCCATCTACTCCTCGCGTTCCCAATGAATACGGCTCAGAAAATTCGGTGATTGAAGTCAAAGGGAGGGAAACTAAAAAGGGAGGGTAATAATTTTTTAGGAGGTATTAAAATGTGCAAAGTAATTTTTGAAGTTTATGCTCCTCGGGCAAAATCAGTTTACCTGGTAGGGGATTTTAATGAGTGGGATATTAGAGCCTGCCCTATGAAAAAGAAAAATGGGGGCTGGGCTGCCAGCCTCGATCTTCCTCCTGGAAAATATGAATACCGGTATCTAATTGATGGAGGATGGTATAATGACCCTCAAACATACCGGGTTTTCACTGACTGGGGAGAGAATTCTATACTGGAGGTTGAAGAAGATTGTTCATCAATCTCCGTTTAGCTATTTTTATAGTTAACCGCAAAACTAATCATAATTACTATAAAGGGGTAAACCCCCTTATAACCTCATCATTACCCATAAGTTTTTTCTGGACACCATAGAAGGTTTTCAAAACAGATAAATG
>DAOSVE010000140.1:0-2871 GCA_035593465.1 Candidatus Atribacteria bacterium
GCATTATGATTGCTCTATATACATTATAGAACACCAACTTTTGGTCTGTCAACCTAGTTTGAAACGGTTCGAAAATTATTCTCTTTCGCGCCTATTACTTCAACCCCATACTCATTTTTGTCATCATGAGAAGCAAATAGCCATGGTGCTCTTGCCTTTTAATGAGCCTCACAAAACTAAAAAGTGAGTTACATTGGTCTAAAAACCTGGATTGCCAGGTACTGAGGAAGACGTTTTTTTCTTCAACGTTATAGCTGAGGAAATAGAAGACTATGAAAGAAGTGGCCGAGGCGTTAATATTAGCCTGGGAATTAAAAAAGAAAGAATAGAGTCATTTATTGTTGAAAAATAAAGTAATAAAGAATATCAGAGTGGCCAATATTACAATGGTTGCGCCAGGAGCGGTATCTAAATAATAGGATAGAATGAGCCCTCCTATAGTGCACCCTAAGCTGTCGATGATAGAAATGATTAAAGCTTTTTTGAGGTTCTTGCTCCATCGCAGGGCAGTAGCAGCAGGAATAGTTAAAAGTGCTGACACCAGTATAATCCCCACTATTCTGGTAGAGATGACAATAAAAAGAGCAATTAAAGAGACGAGAAGATAGTTTAGAAAACTGACTGGCAGTCCAATCACTCGAGCCATTTCCGGGTCTAATATGGAAAGAGTTAGTTCTTTGAAGAAGAAGTAGAGAGAAAAGGCAACTATTGCTCCTATTATTAAAGATATTACTAAGTCTTCTCCACTTACTGCCAGTATGTTTCCAAATAAGTATCCAAAAAGGTCGATATTGTATTCTTTCTTCAGTCCAATCAAGAGTATTCCCAGAGCCATGGTACTGGTAAAAAAAATCCCTACGGCAGTGTCTTCTTTTATCCGGTTGTTTTCAATAAGCATTGATATTCCTATTCCCACCGAGATACAAAAAATTACCGCGGTTAAAATGGGGTTCCATCCCAGAAAATATCCTAAAGCTATACCTCCAAAAGCAGCATGAGATATTCCTGCTCCCATAAAGGAAAGTCTCTTCAAGACTACAAAAACCCCGAGCACTGCTCCTAATGCTCCTATTATAAGTCCGATGGATAAAGCTCTCTGCATGAAGGCAAATCGTAAAATTTCCAAGTTTTCACCTCTCCGGGGATGTTTTCTGTACTACGATATGGGGAATAGTACCATGGTGGAAGAATGCTGCTTCTTTACCATACATTTCTTCTAACACTCCTTCTCTTATCACTTCTTCCGGGCGGTCGTGTTTTATTAATCTTCGGTTCAAACAGGCAATACTATCGGCATATTGAGCCACTACTCCCACATCGTGGGAAACAGTAATGATGGTTATTCCTTGCTGGTGGAGACGAAGAAGGAGTTCATAAAAACTTTCGCTACTTTCCGGGTCTACTGCTGTTGTGGGTTCATCTAAAATTAATATCTCTGGTTCAAGAGCTAGGGAGCGAGCAATTAAAATTTTCTGTCTCTGCCCTCCAGAAAGCTCTCCAATTTGCTTTTTGCTCCACTCCTCCATTTTTACTTCTTTCAGGGCTTTTCTCACCATTTCCCAATCAGAGGGCTGAGGCCTTTTCCCCAGACCTATTAACCCAAATCTTCCGGTCATTACAAAGTCTTCTACGGTGATGGGAAAGGTATAGTCAATCTGGGCAGTTTGGGGGACATAGCCAATTTTACTTCTCCACTTTCCTAACTCTTCTACTTTTTTTCCTGCAATGTATACTTCGCCTTTTTGAGGTTTCAAAAGCCCCAGGATTATTTTAAGTAAAGTGGTTTTCCCTCCTCCATTGGGCCCGATAATAGCCAGAAACTCTCCTTTTTTTACCGTAAGGTTTATGCCCTCCAGCACCTCAAGTGGGGGATAAAAAAAAGAAACATTTCGTACTTCTATGATGGGCTCTTCCATTTTTATCTCATGGCCTCCAGAATTTTATTCAGGTTTTCTCTCATAAGCTCAAGATAGGGCTGCTCTGGAAAATGCCCTAAAGGGTCAAGAAGAATGACCTGAGCACCAGTCTCCTGGGCCAACACTTGGGCTATCTTTTGATTGAGTTGGGGTTCAGCAAAAATCACTCGGACATCGTTCTTTTCCATTTGTTCTATCAAATTTTTGAACTCTCTAGAAGAAGGCTCTCCCCCCGGGGATTTTTCTATTACTCCCTTTAGCTCCAGATTATAGTCTCGAGCTAAATACTCCCAGGCGGGATGCTGGGCAACAAAAGAACGATGGGATAATTTTTTAACTTCTTCCTTGAACCATCTATCTAATTCTGCAATTTTCTGGTTATACTCTCGAGCGTTTTCTGCATAATAAGCGCTGCTTTCCGGGTCTAAACTAGATAGTGCCTGGCTTATATTTTCTACCATTATTCGGGCATTAGAAAGAGAAAGCCAGATATGAGGGTTAACCCCTTCTCCTTCTGTTATGAGGTCTATCCCCTGGTATACGTAAAAAATGGGTTTATCTCCTGCTACATTTTTAATTATTTCTTCCAGAAAGAAATCCAGACCTAATCCAATGAGAAAAGAAGCCTGTCCTTCTTCTATCTTTCTAATATCAGAGGGGCGAGGTTCATAAGTATGAGGGCTGGCTCCATTGGGTATGAGCTGGAGCACTTCCACTTTATCTCCTCCCACTTCCTGAACCAAACTACAAAGAGGGGCAATGGAAGCTCCTATTTGTAGTTTTTCCCCCCAGGAGAAAGGAGAAAAACTGCAAACCAGAACTAAAACCCCGAGGGCCAGCTTAAAGTATTTTTTCAAACTCTTTACCTCCTGAGCTGATTTGTAATTATAAAAATTATAGCATCCTGGAGAAGTAGCTATTAAGAGTTTAAACTATAGTATCTCGCAAAACCTGT
>DAOSVE010000141.1:0-2849 GCA_035593465.1 Candidatus Atribacteria bacterium
CGCTATGGTGGTCTTTTTGTCTTTTATGTGGTTCTAAGCCGGATCGAGTGGCTATGTTTCCATGCTATGGCTCAAGCTCCGGGAGGGTTGTTAACCCATTCTTATGACCATTCTATGAAAGCCATATATTTGAATGGGATTCTGGTGGGAGAAATAGGTATGGAAGCAGCAATAGCCGGCTATTATCATATACCTTTGATTTTAGTTACTGGTGATTCAGAAGGGGTGAAAGAAGCTAAAAGTCTTCTGGGAGAAATAGAAACAGCAACGGTAAAATATGCTATAAATGAACATAGTGCTCTGTGCTTGCCTCTTACGGTAACTCACAAGGAAATAAAAGAGAAAGCTAAAAGAGCGACAAAAAATATTAACCAGTTTGCCCCTTTTCGATTAGACCCTCCTTATGCTATAGAAGTGGAGTTTTTCCAAAAAGAAGGAACGCAGAGGATGGAAGGATTACCGGGGTTACAGAAGATTAATGAGGTAAAAGTTCGGGTGGAGGGGGAGAATCTTCCCCTTTTGTGGGAGAGTTTTATTGGATTTTATCAGCAATATGATTGAGAGGTAAATATGAAAGCCATTGTTAAAACCAAAAAAGAAAAGGGACTAGAATTAAAAGAGGTGGAAACTCCTCGGCCAAGTAGAGGAGAAGTTTTAGTGAAAATAAAAGCAGCTGCTATCTGTGGCTCAGATATAAAAATATATAAATGGGATTCTTTCGCTCAGAGTATAATTCATTCTCTTCCTTTTATTCCCGGTCATGAGTGTGCGGGAGAAGTGGTGGAAGTGGGGGAAGGAGTGAAAAATATTCAGGTGGGAGATAAAGTGGCTTCAGAAACTCATATTCCCTGTGGTTGGTGCTGGCAGTGCACCCATGGTAGACCTCATACCTGTGAAAATATGAAGCTCTTCGGTCATAATGTTAACGGGTGCTTTGCTGAATATGCAGTTATCCCCGAGGTATCTACCAGAAAAATCCCTTCCTCTCTTACTTTTGAAGAAGGATGTATGCTAGAGCCAATGGGAATACCTTATCGGGCAGTAGAAAAAGGAGAGGTAGAAAAAGAAGCAGTGGTGGTGGTAGGGTGCGGTCCTATCGGTCAATTTGCTATAGGCTTTTCTCATGCAATGGGGGCGGGTCAAATTATTGCCGTGGATGTAAATGAAGAGAGGCTGAAAATTGCTAAAGCTGTGGGCGCTCACTATCTCCTGAACCCTGAGAAGGAAAAGGTTAAAGAGAGAATAAAAGAGTTAACCCAAGACTGGGGAAAAGGACCGGGAGTGGTAATTGAGGCTTCGGGAAACGTTTCGGCTCTGCGGGAGGCGCTGGATTATCTCCGGGTAGGGGGCAAACTTCTCATCTTAGGTCAATCTACTAACCCATTAGAAGTGAGAGTGTCTCCGGATATAGTGTTTAAAGAAACAGAGATTTATGGTTTCTGGGGAAGGAAAATCTGGGATACCTGGGAGAAAACAGAAAAATTGCTGGTAGAGGGGAAAATGAAAGTAGACCCGGTTATAACTCATCGCTTCTCCTTAGATGAGTACGAAATAGCTTTTGAAAAAGCAGTAAAAGGAGAAGGAGGAAAGATTGTTTTTTTACCTTGAAAGGCACAATTAGCTGCAAAACTTATGGTAATATTCTTTTTGAATATGGTTATTGAGAACTCGTAATTTCATTTACGTGGCGATCGCGGGGTTTTATGCTATCTTGCTTGTCGTTCCCGAGCGCTTTAGTCGGGAATCTAGATGTTTAACCATTAACCACTATAGACCCCCGGCTCGAAAGTTGCCGGTGTGACGAAGGGAGTAATAAGAATATTGCTCTACTGGAGATCCAAGAGCTAAAAAGAGGAGAAATGAAAGCTTTCAAGGAGGAAATAAAATGGCAGAATTAGGGAATAAATATTTATGGATGCAGTCTCACACTGACGCTGCGTGGCTCTGGCAGTGGCCAGAAACAGTATGGGTAGTGGATAAAACGTTAAATCACAATATAAAATTTATGAATCAATATGCTCAATATAAATTCCATTATAGCTCTCCTCAATTCTATGAATGGATGAAGGTAATTGGTAAATACGCTATTTCCTCAGCACAAGGACAAATTTTTGATAAAGATATATTTAATAAAATAGTGGAAAAAGTAGCACAGGGTCAATTAATACCAGTAGATGGTAACTGGATAGAGCCAGACTTAAATAACGCTTCAGGGGAGGGTCTAGTAAGGCAGCGTCTGTATGGAGTTAGATGGTTCAAGGAGACATTTGGAGATTTACCCTATTATAAAGTGGTCTGGATACCGGACAGTTTTGGTTTTCCCCACTCTCTACCTCAGATATATAAAAAGAGTGGTGCAGAGTATTTCACTACCACAAAGCTAATGTGGATATCAGATACTGATAAAGCTCATTTTCCTTTTTATGTTTTTAAGTGGAGAAGTCCTGATGGGTCAGAAATTCTTTCCTACCAAACCCCCTTAGGATGTAATCAAGACCCTCAAGATCTTGAAGATTCTCAACTTAAAAGGGAATTCGATTTTGATAAAGCCAGATTACTATTGCCAGAATACCAGAACAAAGTATTTAACACCAGAAATAGTGTTAACATAATTAAGTATTTCGACGATAAATACATAAACGATATGGCTATTCTGGCCGGAAAAGGTGACCATGGAGAAGGCCCCACCGAAGAGGAAATAAAAGCTGCCATTGCTTTAGCTGGAAAACACGGTTACTTTATTTCTACAGCAAATGACTTTTTCGACGTCCTGGAGAAAAATTATGACACCAGTTTAATACCGGTGTGGGATGATGAGCTATATGTGGAAACGCACCGGGGGACATATA
>DAOSVE010000142.1:0-2844 GCA_035593465.1 Candidatus Atribacteria bacterium
AAAAAAAGCCCTTGACGGGAGAGGACTAAGGTGAGGGTGTCTTTCCCTCAAGAAAGTAGCGTGTCTCCTTTTCCATCCCTTTCCGGAAGTTAATTTTATGCTATAATGAAGAAAACTATAAAAAGGTGAAATAATTTGGCTAAAGCCTCTATAGAAAAAAGAGTAGATAGATTAGAAGAAGCCCTTACTGAGTTAGCTCAACAATCTCGGGTCACAGAGATAAGATTAGCTACTTTTATCCAGGAGATGCAAGATTACCGAGAAGAGAATGACCGGATGATTCAGGAGATGAAAGAAGAAAATAATCGGATGATTCAGGAGATGAAAGAAGATACCAGATTGCTGGGAGAAAGGCTGGACAAAACCATTCAGGAGATGAAAGAAGAAAATAATCGGATGATTCAGGAGATGAAAGAAGATACCAGATTGCTGGGAGAAAGGCTGGACAAAACCATTCAGGAGATGAAAGAAGATACCAGGATATTCCGAGAAGGGGTAAAAGTCTACCAAGACAGAATGGATAAGACTGTCCAGGATATGAATCGCAGATGGGGAGAGTTAGCTAATAAGATGGGAACTGTAACTGAAGATATAGTAGCTCCTGGCTTTCCTTTTCTCATAGAAAGATACTTTGGTTTATCTCTGGATGATATAAGCTGCCGGAGAAAAGTAAAAGATAAATCTGGTAATAGATGGGAATTTGATTTAGTAGCCAGAAGTGGAAACATAGCTTTTATTGTTGATGTAAAAAGTGACTATAATCGAGTAGAATACTTAGACCATTTTACTCAAGTAGTCTTACCTAAAGCCACTGAACTTCTTCCTGACCTCAAAGGATGCAAGATTATAGGTTGTATTGCTTCCTTCAGACTAACTCCTTCTATCATTGAGAGAGCTTCCCAAATGGGTATCTTAGCCATTTCTTTAGGAGGAGATTACTTAGAGTTTTGTAATCAGGAAGTAGTAGAGAGTATAAGAGAGGCTATAAGGGGGTAAACCCCACTGAGAGAGACTACTGAGGAAGACAAAGCTTTCCTCAGTGGATTCCTGATAAAAGATTCCAGGCATGACGGAAGGGGAAGCCCTTGAAGGGAGACCCCCTATTTTTCCTTTCCCTCATTTTTAGTTAGAGTAAAGGTGAAGTTTCCACAATAATCTTATTTGCAACAGCTTACCCCTCTCCTTATCTCTCCCGCAAAAATAGTAAGAAAATCCGGGTTGTCACGGAAGGAATTACGACCCTCACGATGACACCCCGGAATAAATTGCCATAGTAATGCCCTGGCACAAAAAATGAATAGAGCATAAAAAGAAACATTACCATGGATTTTGCAGTTAACTATGGTCAGCTACAAATTACATGGTAAAATAACATAAAAGTGTAAATAAACCTATCAAGTACTATCTATTTTCTAATGAGGGATGAAATGGAAAATCAGAAAGAGCAGCAAAAATCTGTTGTTTTACTTATAATTTTTCTGTTAGCCTTAGTGGTTCGATCCCTTCTTGCTTCTTTTATTCCTGGATATATTACTGATGTAGGGTGTTTCAAAGGGTGGGCAGATCAGGTAGCAAAAGTAGGATTTTCCCGATTTTACTCCAGCGATATGTTTGTAGACTACCCCCCGGGCTACATTCTGGTTTTGTACCCTATCGGGAAAATTCGACTGCTGTTTAATCTGGATTTCAATTCCCCTCTTTTTCTGTTCCTGATAAAATTGCCTTCTTTGATTACCGACCTGGCTAGCGGCTATTTGCTCCTCTCTGCCGCTCGGAAAGCTAAACTTAACTTTTCTCTTTCTCTCCTTTTGATTTTATATCTCTTTAACCCTGCTATTCTTATCAATTCCGCTGTTTGGGGACAGATTGATTCTTTCTTCACCTTCTTTGTACTTCTTTCTTTGTGGTTTATAGAGAAAAAGCGTTTTTCTGTCGCCTCAGCCACTATGGTGTATGCTCTCCTTGTAAAACCTCAAGCCCTTTTCTTTTTCCCTATTTTATTCTTTGCGCTCTTAGAAAATAAAAACTGGAAAACCTTTTTCAAGAGTGTGGTTTCTGGATTAGCGATGCTTCTTCTAGTGATTCTTCCTTTTTCCTGGGGAAATGGAATCTCCTGGTTGGTGCAGAAATACCAGGAAACTATTTCTTCTTATCCTTATGCTTCACTCAATGCTTTTAATTTTTTTGCCCTGACTGGAGGAAACTGGGTAGAAGAAACTCGCCCCTTTCTTTTTCTCAACTATAAAATCTGGGGCTACATCTTTCTATTAATTATATTAGGAATTGCGACTTTTCTATTTTTCCGGTGGAAAAACCCTTATAAAATCTATCCCTTAAGCTTTTTCCTCATCAGTTCTATTTTTATGTTCAGTTCTAAAATGCATGAGCGATATTTATATCCAGCCCTTATTTTTGCTCTTTTCACTTTTGTTTATTTCCCCTACCGCCGGGTTTTACTCACTTATTCAGGATTTAGCATAACCCATTTCCTAAACGTGGGATTAGTGCTTCTTTATAGCTGGTATAATGTCTTTCATCTGTATCGATATAGTCCTTATGTTTTAGCCATCTCCTTGGCTAATCTCCTTTTATACGGTTATGCCCTCTACACTGGCTATCATCTTTATCACAATGAAAAATCAGTAGTTATTGAAGAAAGGTCGTTTATATCCTCTTAGCCACTCAGAATGCTCCAGAACAATAAGGGGCTTTACTCCCTTATCAACCCCCAAAAAGCAAAAAACTACTGAGGAAGGAAAAGCCTCCCTCAGTGGATTCCCGCCTAAATTTCGGGAATGACAAAGAGAGGGATATCATTCCTGAATGGTTCTATCAGGAATCTAA
>DAOSVE010000019.1:0-23311 GCA_035593465.1 Candidatus Atribacteria bacterium
TAAAAAGACCCCAGAGAGCTGTAGAGGTACAACACTATCTGGATATCTGGCTATCGGAACTCTACCAACGTAAACCCCATTCTGCTCTATCCGGTAAAACCCCCGAGCAGGTGTTCAAAGAAGATGACCGTCCCCTAAGGTGGGCAACTAAAGAAGAGCTGGATTGGGCTTTTACTTTCACCGAGCAAAGACTGGTAGATAAAACTGGCTGTATCTCTTTTTCCGGTATCCCCTGGGAAGTAGGAGAAGACCTAATAGGTATGAAAGTAGAGGTAGTCTCCCGATGTGATAACCCCGAGGAGTTAGAGATTTTCCATGAAGGATTTGAACCTCGGAAAATTAAACCTCTAAAGATTACCGAACACACTAATCCCCACAGAGGTGTTCTTCCATCTGAAGAGAATCCTCCTTCCACTTCTCGGGAGTTAGATGCTGCTACCCGGGAGTATGAGAAACATAAAGACTTCTCGCAAACGGCCATCTCTTATCGCTCTCTTATAGAAGGAGAAGGACAATGATAGAGACTTTCTATGGCTTTACTAAGACTCCTTTTACCAAAGAGGTAACTGAAGAGGCTTTCTTTGAGAATGAGCAAATAGAAGAGATCCTGGCTCGTCTCCACTATGCCGCTTCTAAACAATGGTTTGCCCTGCTTACCGGTGACTGTGGAACTGGTAAATCCACTCTGGTTCGGAAATTATCCTCTACTCTTTCTACCTCTGATTTCCAGGTCTTGTATCTCTCTGACTCTCAGCTTAAACCTTATCATTTCTACCATGGACTATTAGAACAATTAGGAGTAACTGGCCGTTACTACCGGGGGGATGCTAAAAGACTCCTCCATCGGGAAGTAGAAATCCTAGGAGGAGTCCAAGGTTTAAAACCAGTGGTAATCATAGATGAAGCTCATCTTTTAGAACGGGAAATGTTAGAAGAGATTCGGTTTCTTCTCAACTCCCAAATGGATTCCCGAAATCCCTTAGCTCTTATCCTGGTGGGACAAACTGAGATTAGAGATAAACTCAGAAAGCCAGTCTACACTGCTATAGCTCAGCGCCTTGACTTGCACTGTCATCTAGCTCACTTTGATGAGGCTGGTACCAGGTCTTACCTCTTACATCATCTCCACTATGCTGAGTCTCCCTCTGATATCTTCTCAGATGAAGCCATAAAGGAGATTTTTCGTTATTCAGCTGGTAGTGCCCGATTGATTAACAAAGCCTGCACCCATTGTTTGATGTATGGGGAACAACATCAGAAAAAGATTATTGATGACCATATAGTTAGGTATGTGATAGAGAAAGAACTCCTGTAAGCTGACTGTGAGGACTGAGGTATTCTCAAGGAAGAGTATCTCAGTCCTTTCTTATTCTTGGATACAATATCTGGCAGTTAGAGGACATTTTATCCTGGCAACTACCAGACAAAATAGCCTGGTAGAAGCAAAGTGGAGAAAAGAACAGGGAATAGAGATAGAGGTCCTATATCTACCTCCCTACTCCCCCAACTTGAATCTGGTAGAAAGGCTATGGAAGTATGCAAAGAAGAAAATACTTGGAGTTTATTATGATGAACTATGGAAATTCAAATCAGCAGTGAAGAACTTCTTTGAAAACACAGTAAAAGACAAAGCTTATAACATGGAATTGAAGCAATTCATAGGAACTGCTTTTCAGGTCCTAAGTAGTTAAATTGGGATTTCAGATTTAAAGTTGATTTAGTATAGTTCTGTTTCCTCTCCCAGTGGTTTTTATCTTTTTACGTTTTTCTGTTTTTTTCTTTTAATCCCTTAAGGGGGGTGATAAGGGGTCTTCCCCTATAGTATAATACTCTGGTGAGTCTATTGAGAAATAAGGTATAATCCTATATGGAGATGAATTAATATGCCAGCAATAGAAAAAGTAGAAAAAACAGTTGAAGTTGCTTTCCATTCTGTTACCAAGCGTTTTCCTCCTGACATTTTAGCCAATGACCATGTGTCTTTTGGAGTGAAAAAAGGTACTGTTCACGCTTTGCTGGGAGAAAATGGAGCGGGTAAGACGACGCTCATGAATATTCTTTATGGGCTTCTTCCTCCTGATGAAGGAGAAATAATTATCAGAGGAAAACCGACGAAGATTTCTTCTCCCAGAGAGGCTATTAACTTAGGAATTGGCATGATTCATCAGCATTTTAAGCTCATTCCTGCTCATACGGTTAGTGAGAATATCATTTTGGGATTAGCATCTACTCCTTTTTTCTTTCCTGCAGAAAAAGCGGAGTCCGAGATCAGGTCTATCTCAGAAAAATATGGTTTGAAAATAGATCCTCGGGCTCGAATCTGGCAGCTTTCAGCAGGTGAAAAACAAAAGGTGGAGATTCTTAAAGCTCTCTATCGTAAAGCTGAAATTCTTGTTCTGGATGAACCTACTTCAGTTTTGACTCCCCAGGAAGTGGAAGAGCTATTTGCTACTCTCCGGTTGATGAAAGAAGAAGGTAAAACCTGTATTTTTATCACTCATAAGCTTAATGAGGTTAAAGAGATTGCCGATGTTGTGACGGTGATGCGCAAAGGGAAAGTAGTTTCTACTATTCTTCCCTCCCAAGTTTCTCTGGAAGAACTAGCCCGAATGACAGTGGGGAAAGAAGTTATTTCTGTTGTTCCCCGCAAAACCGTATCAGATAAAATTATTCTTCAGCTTCAAGAAGTTTCTGCTATGGGAGACAGAGGATTTCCCGCTCTTTTAAATCTTTCTCTTACAGTAAAAGAAGGAGAAATTGTAGGAGTGGCAGGTGTAGCGGGAAATGGACAAAAAGAATTGGCAGAAGTAATAGTAGGTTTACGCCAGGTTACAGGAGGGCATATTTTTTTAGAGGATAGGGAAATCACTAATCTTTTGCCTCGAGATATTGCCTCTTTAGGGGTGGCTTATATTCCTGAAGAGCGACATCTGGGGCTCGTGGGAGAGATGAGTGTGGCCGAAAATCTTTTATTGCGAGGTTATTCTCAGCCTCCTTTTTCTCAGGGTTTCTGGGTGGACTGGGCAAAGGCGGAAGCTTACAGCGAAAAACTTATTTCTAATTATCACATCAATCCGCCTCTTGCCGATATTCCAGTGCGGCTTCTTTCGGGGGGGAATCGCCAGAGGGTAATCATTGCCCGAGAGTTGGAGCGGAAACCGAAGCTGGTGATAGCTTCCAACCCCACTGCTGGGTTAGATGTTTCTGGTGTAGAAGCTATCCATAGATTGTTGGTAAAAGCTCAAGAAGAAGGGGCGGGGGTTTTGCTTATTTCTGGAGACCTGGATGAGCTCTTAAAACTTTCTAATAGAATAGTGATTGTGTTCAGAGGAGAAATTGTGGGAGAGAAAGAAAAGGAGCACTGGACAGAAGAAGACCGGCAAGAAATTGGCCTGAGGATGGGAGGAATAAGAAGGTAAGTGGGCAGGAGAAAACTTGCTCAGTTCCACGTAGAGCTATCACTACAACCAACTCTTCTCTCAGTTGTATTTCTCTCTTTTTTGTCTATTGTTCTTGCTTTTGCTTGTGGTAGCGTTATTTTTTTGTTTTACCATATTTCTCCCTGGATGGGTTATAAAACCTTTTTTCAAGGTGCTTTTGGGAGCTGGTATGCTTTCTCCGAAACTCTGAAACGAACTATTCCTCTCCTTTTAGTAGGCGAAGGATTAGCTTTAGCTTTCCGGGCTCAAGTGCTCAATATTGGAGCAGAAGGGCAAATTCTTCTAGGAGCTGTGGCTGCTACCTGGGTGGCTCTTTTTTCTGGACTTTCCTCTTTTCTTTTGCTTCCGGTGATGTTTCTCTTGGGCTTTGTAGCTGGAGCAGGATGGGCGCTAATTCCTGCTTTCTTTAAAACTCGTTTTGCCGTGAATGAAGTTCTTTCCACTCTTATGCTTAATTATGTAGCTTCTAATTTGGTTCTTTACTTGATTGGAGGTCCCTGGAAAGGTAAAGGGGTGCGGGGTTTTACCTATACTGATACTTTTCCTGAAGCAGCCTGGCTTAAAACTATGGGAATAACCAGAGTTCCTTATTTTACTCTTTTAGTAGGTATTGTTGTGGCTGTGGGAGGCTATTTTTTTCTTAAAAAAACCGCTTTAGGATTTGAGCTCCGCATTGTAGGTAGTAGTCCTGAAACGGCGAAGCTCCTGGGAATAAATGAAGAAAAAATTATTCTTTTTACCATGCTCCTCTCCGGAGGGCTAGCTGGGTTTGCGGGAGTAGGAGAGGTCGCTGGTATTCATCATCTTTTGAGGCATCCTGACCATATTTCTTTAGGCTATGGATATACGGCGATAATTGTAGCCTGGTTAGCTCAAGCCAATCCTCTGGCTACAATTTTAACCTCCTTCTTATTTGGTGCTCTTCTCTCCGGTGGTGATGCTCTCCGGGTATCGCTGGGTATTCCTTTTCAGGTGGTGTCGGTGTTCAATGGGCTTATTCTCTTTTTTCTTATTTCTACCGAACACTTGAGCCGATATCGTATCATATGGGGGAATAAGAAAGTGGTGGAGAAAAGTGGCTCTTGAACTTGTTTTAGGAACCTTAAACCGGGCTCTGGCTTATGGTACTCCCCTTCTTTTAGCTACTCTGGGAGAGATTTATGTTGAGCGAGCGGGAGTTTTAAATCTGGGAATAGAGGGGATGATGATGATGGGAGCATTTTCCTCTTTTGTTGCGGCCTATACGACCTCTAATCCCTGGCTGGGGGTGTTGGTAGGAGCCATGGTGGGGGGATTGTTTTCTCTAATTCATGCCTTTTCTAGCATTACTCTACGTGCTAACCAAACTGTGTCAGGGCTGGCTCTCACCATGTTAGGAACGGGGATTGCTGAAACTTTAGGAAGAAGCTGGGAGGGGAAAATACTTGCCTCACCTATCAGACCCTTTTCGGAGGATTTTTTGTCCTGGTTTCCTTTGTGGATGAAGACCCTTTTTCAGGATAGTAATCTCCTTGTAGTAGGAAGTATTATTCTGGCTCTGATACTCTGGTTTTTTCTTTTTAAAACTAAGCCGGGGCTTTTTTTACGTTCTTGTGGAGAAAACCCTGCAGCTTGTGATGCTCTGGGGATAAATGTGTGGAAATTGCGCTATCTAGCAGTTTTTTGGGGAGGAATTATGGCTGGGCTAGGAGGAGCATATATTTCTGTTGTCTATCGTCCAGCATGGTCTTCGGGTATGACTCAGGGAATGGGTTGGTTAGCAGTAGCATTAACTATTTTCTCTTTCTGGAATCCTATTTATGCTCCTCTTGGCGCTTACCTTTTTGGAGCATTGTTTCACTTAGCTTTTCGCTTGCAAGTGTTTGTAGCTCCAGAAATTTTGAATTCTCTGCCCTACCTTTTCCCGGTAGTAGCTCTGGTATTTGTTTCTCGCCTTGCTTTTCGTAAAAAGATTGGCGTTCCGGGAAGTTTAGGAAGACCTTACGAGCGGGGAGAATCAGAGTAAATAAATATAGGAATTAAGAAAGGAGTGAAAAAATTGGAAGCCTCTGTGGAGCAGTTAACAGTCAAAACCATTCGCATGCTGGCTCTGGATATGGTGCAAAAAGCAAAGTCTGGACATCCGGGATTACCTCTGGGTGCTGCACCTCTTGGCTATGTTCTCTTTCGACGAATTATGAAACATAATCCTCGAAATCCCCGGTGGTTTAATCGAGACCGTTTTATCCTCTCAGCAGGGCATGGTTCAGCATTGCTTTATGCCCTTCTTTATCTGAGCGGATATGAGAAAATGAGTATTGAAGAATTAAAAAATTTCCGCCAGTGGGGGAGCCGTACTCCTGGCCATCCCGAGCGCTGTATAGATTGTGGTATAGAAACTACCACTGGACCCCTAGGACAGGGTTTTGCAACCGGGGTAGGAGTAGCAATTGCCGAAGCTCACCTTGCTGCCCGGTTTAATCGTCCCGAGTTTCCCATTATTGACCACTATACTTATGCTCTGGTAAGTGATGGGGATTTAATGGAAGGAGTGGCACAAGAAGCGGCCTCTTTAGCCGGGCATCTAAAGCTGGGTAAGCTGATTTACCTCTTTGACAATAACCGGGTGAGTCTTTCTGGAGAGACGGCAATTTGTTTTACCGAAAATATAAAAATGCACTTTGAAGCCTATGGATGGCAGGTGCTGGAAGTAAAAGACGGAAATGACCTGGAAGAACTCACCCAGGCAGTTGAGGAAGCACAAAAAGATAAAAGCCATCCTTCTCTTATAATGGTTTCTACTCATATTGGATATGGAAGTCCCAAACAGGACAAGTTTGAAGTCCATGGTTCGCCTCTGAAACCAGAAGAGGTACTCGAAACGAAGAAATTTTTTGGTTGGCCACCAGACCAGGATTTCCACATTCCCGAGGAAGCTTTAAATCACATGCGAGAAATTATAAAAAAAGGTGAGGAAAAAGAAGGAGAGTGGAATAGCCTCTTCTCTTCCTACGCCCGGGAGTTTCCTGAATTAGCACAGGAGTTGACCATGCTAATGAAGGGAGAGCTTCCTCCTGGTTGGGATAAAGACCTCCCTGTTTTTGACCCTGCCTCAGGAAGCGTTGCCACTCGCTCAGCCGGAGGAAAAATCCTCAATGCCCTGGCAGATAAAATTTCTTATCTCATCGGTGGCTCGGCAGATTTAGATCCTTCTACTAACACGGTTTTAAAAGGTAAAGGAAGTTTTCAAGCACCTGGTTCGTGTCCTCCCGGAGCTCAAGGTCTTGTGGAAGGACCTCTCGGATACGAGGGAAGAAATATCGCTTTTGGTGTGCGTGAACATGCTATGGGAGCTATTTTAAATGGTATAGCCATTCATGGGGGGCTTATTCCTTTTGGGGCAACATTTTTTGTATTTTCTGATTACATGAGACCAGCCGTTCGAGTGGCAGCTCTCTCCCGTTGTAAAGTTATTTATGTGTGGACTCACGATTCGGTAGCTTTAGGAGAAGATGGGCCAACTCATCAACCAGTAGAGCAGCTTATGAGTTTCCGGGTAATGCCTGAGATAGTTTGTATTAGACCGGCTGATGCTAATGAAACCCGAGAAGCATGGAAGGTAGCCCTAGAAAGGAAAGAAGGACCGGTAGCTCTCATTTTGACCCGGCAGAATGTGCCTGTGATTGATAGAGATAAATATGGAAAAGCGGAAGGACTGAAGAGAGGAGCTTATATCATTGCCGATTGTGCACCACATTTGCCTCAACTTATCATTATTGCTACAGGTTCAGAAGTAAGCCTCGCTCTGGAGGCTTATGAAAAACTTACTTTCGAGGGGGTTCATGTGCGGGTGGTAAGTATGCCTTCCTTTGAATTATTTGAAGAACAATCTGAAGCATATCGCCGAGAAATTCTCCCCCCGGAAGTGAAAAAGCGAATGGCCATTGAAGCAGGAGCAACGCTGGGGTGGTATAAATATGTAGGAGAAGAGGGTAAAGTTATCGGCATTGACCGTTTTGGTGCTTCTGCTCCAGGTAAAGTGGTGTTAGAAAACTTAGGTATCAGTCTGGAGAATATTTTAGCTCAAGCTCAATCCCTTCTGGGATAAAGAGAAGTAAAGCGCACCTTGAAAATTAAATAGAGTATATAAAATGGGGTCAGTGCTCCTTTATCGGCTCTCTCTATCCGTTGCCCCTGAATGTTTCTATCAGGAATCCAAATTATAAGGGAAAAAGACTATTTAGATTCCCGACTACTGATTTCGGGAATGACGGGGTAAGATGTCATTCCTGAATGGTTCTATCAGGAATCTAAACTTACAAGGGATATTTTCCCCCTTATAACCTCTGGGAAGAAAAAGGCGGAGGACTAAGAACTAAAAACTAAAAACTGAGAGAGAAAACTCCCTCGGCAAAAACCTTTGGATGTCTGATGAAAGATTTCAGACATAAAAGTAGGAGGAGAAAAGGGGGCAGTCTACCTTTTTCCTCTATAGAATAGAAAAAAGTAGGATTGCTACGGGAAGAAAGCTACAATTCTTACAATGGCGGCACGAGGTGTGATGCAGAACGTAAAGAGTAGAAGTTACTGTGTTTTTTGTAACTGTACATAAGTAAGGAAGTTGAACTGGAGAAATAAATGAGAGAGTCATGGTTCTTTAGTTCAAAGCTACATATTTTTGGAATTTCTGGAAATTTTATTATCATACTTAGGGAGGTGTTTCAATGAGTAAAAAGGTAATTTTAGTAATGGTTCTTCTTGTATCTTTTCTTTTTGCAGGAGTGGCTTTTTCTGAAGAGGCTAAACTGAAGGCAGGGTTTATCTATGTGGGGCCGATTGGAGATTTAGGTTGGAGCCATGCCCATGAACAAGCTCGTCAAGTTTTAGAAGAAGTATATCCCTGGTTAGATACCATATATGTAGAAGCAGTTCCGGAAGGAGAAGTAGAAGGAATCATTGATCGCCTGGTGAATCAGGAAAAAGTAGATGTAGTAGTGACCACGAGCTTTGGCTTTATGGATGGAACTTTAAATGCAGCCAAAAGATACCCGGATAAAATTTTCTTTCATTGTTCGGGGTTTAAACGGGCTTCTAATTTAGCCACTTACATGGCTGATTTTCATCAAATTTATTATTTGAACGGAATTATGGCTGGAGCACTAACTAAGTCAGGAAAGATTGGTTATGTAGGAACTTTTCCCACTCCAGAATTGAAAAGGCATATTAACGCTTTTACTCTGGGAGTACGCCGGGTAAATCCTCAAGCTGAAGTTAATGTACGGTGGTTACAGAGTGCCTGGTATGATCCTCAAGGAGCAAAAGAAGCAGCCGAAGCTCTTATTGCTGAAGGAATAGATGTCCTGGCTTTTACTGAGGATTCAGCAACAGTGGCTCAAGTTGCAGAAGAGAAAGGGCTTCCCAGTTTTGGCCATTATTCTCCCATGCTATCCTATGCACCCAATCATCTCGTTTCTGGGCAACTGGTACATTGGGAAACAATTTATCTCGACTTTTTTGCCAAGGTGTATGCTGGACTCTATAATAACGAAAACTTAGAGAATGTTGACTACTGGTGGCTTTTAAATGACGGAGCAGTAGAGCTGGGAGCTGACTTTGGTGTGCCTATTAACCCTGCGTTTGAAGAAACTTTAAAGAGTTATATGGTGAGCGACCCTATATATGGAGACGTGAGCGCCTATGATTTAGTTTTTAAGTTGGAAAAGGCTATGGCTGACCCTGAATATACTTTCAGTCCTTTTACTGGACCTATAAAAGACCGTAAGGGAAATTTACGCGTTCCTTCTTCAGTTCGCCTTTCTGTTGAAGATTTAATCACCATGGAGTGGGCAGTAGAGGGGGTAGTCGGTCCCTGGCCAGGAGAACCAGAGTAAGCTAAAAGGAGGGAAGGATACCTTCCCTCCTTTTAATTATGTAGAATCTATATTTAGATGGTAAAAATTTGATTGACAGCTTTTTTCCGCTCTTATATAATAAAAAGGTCTTGGGGCGTGGCCAAGCGGTAAGGCAAGGGACTTTGGATCCCTTACTCGGAGGTTCGAATCCTCCCGCCCCAGCCATTTCAGGAGAGACTCTTGAAAATAAAGCTGTTCTTTCCGGCGACTCTTTTGATAAATTATGTTTCAGAATTTAACCCCTCATCTCGCTTCTTTAGGAAGATACCCTATAAGGTAGCTATGAATGTATTTATTATAACAAACAAAGAGGAGGTAACCTAGATGGATAAAATGTCCTGGTGGAGAGAGGCAAAGTTCGGGATGTTCATACATTTCGGGTTGTACAGTATTCTCGGTAGAGGAGAATGGGTGATGTATCAGGAGAGAATTCCCAAAGAAGAGTACCGAAAACTGGCTGATATATTTAATCCAGGTAACTACAACCCTGAGGAATGGGTGAAGCTAGCTAAAAAGACAGGCATGAAATATATGGTGCTCACTACCAGACATCACGACGGATTTTCTTTATTTGATAGCCAGGTGAGCGACTTCACTGCTCCCAGATCCCCCGCTGGACGTGACCTCGTAAAGGAATATGTAGATGCTTGCAGAAAGTATGATATGAAAATTGGTTTTTATTATTCTCTACTGGATTGGAGATATGATACTTATTTTAAAGGACCGGAAAAAGATCCCCAGGGCTGGAAAGAACTGGTCGGTTATGTACACGCTCAAGTAGAGGAGCTAATGACAAATTATGGAAAGATCGATATCCTCTGGTATGATGGAGCATGGCCCTATAGTGCAGAAGATTGGCAATCACAGAAGTTAAATGAAATGGTAAGGAGACTCCAGCCAGGTATTATTATAAATAATAGAAGTCAGCTTCCCGAAGATTTTGATACACCTGAACAGTATGTACCCGGACATTTTCCAAACCCCGATGCTCCAGAGAGAGATTGGGAAAGCTGCATGACTCTTAATGACCACTGGGGTTACTGTAAAGGAGACAATAACTGGAAACATCCCCGGATAGTTATCTGGAACCTTGCCAGGTGTGCTTCAGGGGGAGGAAATTACCTCTTAAATGTGGGTCCTGAACCGGATGGAACAATCCCCCAGGAGTCACTGGATATACTGGAGCAGGTCAGCAAATGGGTAGATAAAAACAGAGAAAGTATCTATGGGACAGTCAGAACGAAAGTGGGATTTCCCCATGGAGTAACAACCCTCAAGGGTAATAAACTTTATATTCATATTTTCTACTGGAACAGTGAATTTGCCTTAGCCCCTTGCAAAATTGATGTTAAAAGAGCGTATTTCTTAGAAACTGGAGAAGAAGTTAAATATACAGTAAAAGGTGAGCGCATTATATTCTCGGGGTTACCTGATAAAGCTCCTGAAGCTCTGGATACTATTATCGTTCTAGAGTTTGAAGGAGGTGTAACTGCTCTGGAGCCATTCAGAGCACTTTAGTAAGTTAAAACGGCCCGGTGGATAGAGAGTAGCTCTTTTAAAACTTTTTTTCTCAGCAGTCTTTCTTTTTCCTCTAATTACGGGGGTTAGCCAGGGGTGTTCTTTGTTTCCGGGGTCGTAGAAACGAAACTCCTTATAGTTCTTGCTACAACAAATCTTAATTCGGTATAATATTTGATTGTAGTTAACCAAAGAAACTAAAGTAAATCCAGGAGGTGAGAAGATTGATTCAAATAAAGACCGCTCTCATTAGTGTCTCCGATAAAACCGGTTTAGAAGAATTAGCCACTTTTCTACAAAAACAAGGCGTGGAAATAATAGCTACCGGTGGAACGGCCAGATTTATCCGTAATTTAGGAATAGAGGTAAAAGAAGTTTCTGAGGTTACCGGGTTTCCAGAAATACTGGGAGGCCGGGTAAAAACTTTACACCCGGTAATCGAAGGAGGAATATTAGCCCGGAGAAACAACCCCGAAGACCAGGAAGACCTGGGAAAGCACCAGATAAAACCCTTAGATTTAGTGGTGTGCAATCTCTATCCTTTTCTAAAAATGATAGAAGCAGGGGAAACTTCCTTAGAAAAAGTGGTGGAGGAAATTGATATCGGGGGTATCACTCTCCTTCGTGCCTCAGCTAAAAATTTCCGATATGTGGTAGTAGTCTCTTCCCCTTGCCAGTATCAAGAATTAATGGAAGAAATGGTTAAAAATGGAGGAGGTTTCCCTGAAGATAAATCTCAGAAGTGGGCTATAGAGGCTTTCTTGCAGACTTCGGCTTATGATAGTTATATCGCCAACTATCTCACTAAGCTCACTTATCCGGAAGAAGAACTCTTCTATCCTCAATTTTCTCTTTTACTCCGGAAAAAATCCCCGCTTCGCTACGGAGAAAATCCCCACCAGCGAGGAGCTTTTTACGAAGACCTGTCTTTAGACCCTCAAGGTTTTATGAGATATATGGAACACTGGGGAGGAAAAGAACTTTCCTTCAATAACCTCTACGATGTTCAAGCAGCCTTCGGTTTGGTTAGAGAATACGAAGAGCCAGCAGTGGTAATAGTGAAGCATAATAATCCCTGTGGAGTAGCAACTGATTCCAATCTCTCGGTAGCGGCTCAAAAAGCTCTCTCTGGAGACCCGGTATCAGCGTATGGAGGGATTGTGGCTTTTAACCGTCCGGTAGATAAAGAAAGTGCTGAGGTATTCAGAAAGTTGTTTATAGAGGTGGTTATTGCTCCTTCTTATGAAGAAGATGCCCGGGAAATTTTTTCTTCTAAAAAGAATTTACGGGTCATCCAGGCTCCCCTATCCTCTCCTTCCTATTTCGACTTAAAAAAAGTGGATGGAGGTTTTCTATTGCAGGATAAAGATATAATCGACCTGGATAAAGATAAACTGCAGGTGGTGACAGAGAAAAAACCTACTCCCCAGGAAGAAGAAGATTTATTATTTGCCTGGAAAGTAGCTAAACATGTTAAATCTAATGCCATCGTGTTAGCTAAAGACCACCAGACGGTGGGAATTGGAGCGGGACAGATGAGTAGAATTGATGCTTTATATATAGCTCTTCTTAAAGCCCAGGGACGAGAAAAGGGAGCAGTTCTGGCTTCCGATGCTTTCTTTCCTTTCTCCGATGTAGTAGAAGAAGCAGGGAAAAATGGAATTACCGCCATCATTCAGCCTGGTGGTTCCATTAGGGATGAAGATTCTATCCAGGCTTGTAATAAGTTAGGAATCAGCATGGTGTTCACTGGAATCCGGCATTTCCGGCATTGATATCGCAACCTATTAGCTTTACAGGAAAAATTTATGGAAAAATACTATGATGTAATTGTGATTGGGGGAGGCCATGCTGGTTGTGAAGCTGCTCATTCTTCAGCCCGGATGGGAGCAAAAACTCTTCTTTTGACTACCACCATTCACCATTTAGCTCTCATGCCCTGTAACCCAGCTATTGGCGGACCAGGAAAAGGACAGGTAGTAAGAGAAGTAGATGCTTTAGGAGGTCTGATGGCTAAAGCCACCGACCTTTCTACCATTCACATAAGAAGGGTTAACACTGGAAAGGGACCAGCAGTGCAAACCCTGCGAGCTCAAACCCGGAGAGATTTATACAGTTTGATTATGAGAAAATTCTTAGAAAGTGTGCCCAATCTCCACCTTTTTCAAGGAGAAGCAACTGAAATATTGCAAGATGAAGAAGGGAAAATACAAGGGGTAAGAGTGAAAAATCAAACCACTTTTTTTGCTCCTGCTGTAGTTTTGTGCACCGGTACATTTTTGAATGGAATGATAAAAATCGGGGAGTTGAGTTATCCTGCAGGAAGACAGGGGGAATTTCCTTCAGTGGATTTAGCTTATAACTTACGCAATATGGGATTACAGCTGGGCCGACTCAATACTTGCAGCCCTCCTCGCCTGGACCGAAGAACTATAGATTTTTCATCTCTAGAGGAGCAGAAAAGTGATGAGGAACCTCTATGCTTTTCCTTCACCGGGGTTCCTCAAGTTTATAAAGGAGCATCAGTTTTTATCGCTCATACCTCCAAAGAAACCCGTGATATCATCAAGGCTAACTTTCATCGTTCTCCTCTCCTTTATTCAGCTTCTCTTACCTCCTCTGTCCGCGAATGTCCTTCCCTGGAAGATAAAGTTTATCGCTTTCCCGAAAGGGAAAATCATCTTCTTTTCTTAGAACCAGAGGGAGAAGAAAGTAGCGAGATTTATGTTCAAGGTCTTTTTACCTCCCTACCAGAAGAGGTGCAGTGGGAGATAGTCCACTCTATAAGGGGGCTGGAGAGAGCTCATATAATAAGGCCAGGATATGGTATTGAATACGATTATGTTTTGCCCACTCAGCTTCGAGCGTCCTTGGAGTGTCGAGAAATACCCGGGTTATTTTTAGCCGGACAAATCAACGGCACTTCAGGATATGAAGAAGCAGCAGGACAGGGAATAGTAGCCGGGATTAACGCTGCAAGTTACGTCAAAAATCAACCTCCTCTAATTCTTCGGCGAGACGAAAGCTACATTGGAGTTATGGTCGATGACTTAGTGACTAAAGGAGTAGATGAACCCTACCGGCTGCGCACTGGAAAAGTAGAGTATCGCTTAGTGGTACGCCACAGCAACGCTGACCTCCGTCTCAGCTTTTATGCTTACGAACGAGGAATAATAAGTAAAAAAGAGTATGAGCGAGTGGAAGAAAAGAGAGATAAAATCCAGAAAGAAATTGAGCGCCTTTCTCATCTTACTATTTTCCCCACTGCTCAATTACAAACTTTGCTGGCTCAAAAGGGAACAAACCCAGTGAAAGAAGCCACAAAAGCTAGTTTTCTTCTTTCTCGTCCGGAGATTAGCTACCGGGATTTAGCCCCTTTTGATTGGGGAAGGCCCTTTTTGGAACCCCAGGTAATTGAAGAAGTAGAAATAGAAATAAAATATCGAGGCTACATTGAGCGGCAAAAAAGGGAAATAGAAGAATTTAAAAAAATAGAGAATAAAATTATTCCTCCTGACTTTGACTTCTCTTCTGTGCAGGTGATTTCTCAGGAGGCACGGGAAAAACTGCAGAAAATAAAACCTGCCACCTTAGGACAGGCTGCCCGGGTGGCAGGAGTTACTCCTTCTGACATCGTTGCTCTCTATATTTTGTTAGAGAAGTAATTAATATAATTCCAGGTACCGCTCTAACTCCCAGGGATGAACAGCACTTTCAAATTCTTCCCATTCTTGGTATTTAGCTTCTAAAAAGAAATCCAAAATATGGGGAGTGAGAGCTTCTCGAACTATGGAATCTTTTTCTAATTCTTCCAAGGCCTCTCGCAGGTTGCGGGGGAGACTGCGGATATTCCATTCCTCTCGCTCCTCACGGCTCATGCGATAAAGGTTGACACTGTTGCAGGGCTTACCGGGGTCTAACTCTTTATCCACTCCGTCTATTCCTGCTCTCAAAATGGCAGCAAAAGCTAAATAAGGGTTGCAGGAAGGGTCAGGGTTACGCAATTCTGCTCTGGTTTTCTTTCCCCGTTGAGGAGGAACTCGTACCAGAGGACTGCGATTTTGCTCTGCCCAGGCTATGTAAACCGGAGCTTCATAACCAGGTACCAGACGCTTATAGGAATTAACTAAAGGATTAGTTATAGCAGTTAGAGCTGGAGCGTGCTGTAAAAGACCGGCAATAAATCCTCGAGCAATTTTACTCAAACCATCAGGCCCCTCCGGGTCGTAAAATAGGTTTTCTTCACCTCGAAACAGAGAAAGGTGAGTGTGCATACCTGAACCCGGTACTCCATAAAGAGGTTTAGGCATAAAAGTAGCGCATAGGCCTTCCTTGAGAGCTAAAGTTTTTACTGCCAGCTTTAGCGTTATTAAACTATCGGCAATTTTTAACGCCTTATTGTATTCAAAATCAATCTCATGTTGTGAAGGAGCCACTTCATGGTGAGAGGCTTCAATATTAAAACCCAGATCCTCAAGAGCAATCACCATATCCCGGCGTAAACTTTCCTCCAGGTCCAGAGGTAGAAGGTCAAAGTAACTTCCTCTATCACTCACCAGAATTTTCTGATTTTCATACTTAAAGATAAAAAATTCTGCTTCTGTACCTACCTCAAAATCCCATCCCCTTTTTTCTACTTCTTTTAATACCCTTTTTAAATTAGTACGAGAGCATCCTTCAAAAACACTACCATCTGCCCGCCGGACATCGCAGATGATTCGGGCTACAGAATCTTCTTCCCAGGGACAGATGATAAAAGTATCCGGGTCAGGAATTAATTTCATGTCCGATTCTTCTATTCTCACAAAACCTTGAATAGAAGAACCGTCAAAATTAACTCCTTCCTCCAGGGCAGCAGGCAACTTTTTGATGGGAATTTCCACATTTTTAGCTCTGCCTAAAACATCTACAAATTGCAAACGGACAAAGTTAATATTCTTTTCTTGAGCTTTTTTCAATACATCTTGAAAATTAGAGGACACAATTTTCACCTACCAGGTTTTCCCAGCTTTCTTTCTCTATTTTTCTCCAGGAGGAAACTCGCTCTCGGGTTTGAGCCAAAAACTCTTCCCCCATTTTTATCTCTCTTTCCACTTCTTGAGGAGAGGTGCTACCTTCCGATATTTTTCTTCTCACCGATTTTTCTTCATCTATTATGTCTTTCCAGTTTTGAGGAAACAGGTCTTGATATTCTCCCCAGTCTTCTTTTTTCAAATCCCGGAGATGCTTTCCGCTTGAGGAAAGCTTTTTCACTATTTTCCCCACCCAGGTATGAGCTTGGCGAAAAGGAACTCCTCGCTCTACCAGATATTCACAGAGATCAGTAGCGGTTAAAAATCCTGTAGATAGAGCCTTTTTCATGCTTTCTCTATCAGGAAAGATGTTTTGAGCGAGACGAGCAGCTATGCGAAGAGAGGAAAGAGCTTCTTTTACTGCTCGGAAAAGAGGAGGTTTATCCTGTTGTAAATCCCGATTATAAGTGAGAGGGAGACCTTTTAGAGTAATAGCTAAACTAACCCAGGAGCTCACCACTTCTCCAGTTTTTCCCCGCAGCAGTTCTGCCACATCAGGATTTTTTTTCTGAGGCATAATACTCGAGCCAGTCGTGAAAGCATCATCAATTTTCAAAAAGTGAAAAGCTGGAGAACTCCACAAAACTATCTCTTCCCCCCACCGACTGAGGTGAAGAAAGAGAATAGACAGGTCTCCTAAAAATTCCAGAATAAAATCCCGATCGGATACGGCATCCATACTGTTTTCCTGCACTCGGGGAAAAGCTAAAAGTCTGGCTACATATTGTCTATCGATAGGCAGGGAAGTTCCCGATAGTGCTCCTGCTCCCAGGGAAAGCACATTTACTCTTTTTCGAGTATCTTCTAATCTTTCTACATCCCTCTCAAGCATAAAAAAATAAGCCAGAAGGTGATGGGAAAAAAGAACTGGTTGTGCCGGCTGAAGATGAGTATAGCCAGGCATAACTACATCTTTATTTTCTCGAGCCTTTTGCAATAAAGCTTCCTGAAGAGAATTAATCCCTTCTATAACCTCTTCTATTTTTTCTCGTAAAAAAAGTCGCTCATCTAAAACTATCTGATCATTACGGCTACGGGCAGTATGAAGTTTACCACCTATCTCTTCTCCTGTTATTTCTCGGAGGCGAATTTCCACCAGACTATGTATATCTTCAAAGAGGGAAGGGTCTATTTTCCCTTCTTCTATCTCTTCGAATATCTTTCGTAAACCTCGCAATATTTCTTTACTTTCTTTCTCTGATATTATTCCTACTTTCTCCAGCATCTTACAGTGAGCGGCGCTTCCCCACAGGTCATATTTATAGAGGAGAAAATCTTCCGGAATAGAAGTGGAAAACTCCATCACTTCCCGGTCTAAATCTTTTTCCATCCGACTTCCCCATAAGTTGGTCATAGCTTCTTCCTTTTCTCCAGAGTAGCCTGTACCCGGGTAGGAAGACCCCATATTTTAATAAAACCTTCGCTAGCCCGGTGGTCAAATAAATCTCCCCGGTCATAGGTAGCTAATCCCCAATCATAGAGAGAATACCCCGATTTTCTTCCCACTACTTGCATGCTACCTTTATAAAGTTTAATTCTCACCACTCCCGTCATCCGGGGTAAGAAAGACTTCATAAAAGCATCCAGAGCTTCCCGGAGTGGCGAATACCAGAGACCCTCATACACTAACTGAGCATATTCTTCTTCCAGGTGAGGCTTAAAATGGATTACTTCTCGGGGAAGAACCAGATTTTGAAGGTCGCGGTAAGCTTCAAGAAGGATTAAAGCTGCCGGACACTCATAAATTTCCCGGGACTTTATTCCCACTAATCGATTTTCCACATGGTCTACCCGGCCAAAGCCATTTTCACCACCCACTCTATTTAACTCCTCTACCAGGCTCAAAAGGGAGTAATATTTTCCTCCTAAGAGGCGAGGCACTCCCTCTTCAAATCCAATTTCCAGATAGGTAGGTTCCAGAGGAGCGTCTTGGGGATTCTTCGTCCACTCAAATACTTCTTCCGGCGGTTCAACCAGAGGGTCTTCTAAAACTCCGCACTCAATGCTTCTTCCCCAGATATTCTGGTCAATGCTATAAGGTTGCTCTAAAGTAACGGGAACCGGAATACCATTAGCATGAGCATACTCAATTTCTTCTTCTCTTGTCCATTTCCAAACCCGGGCAGGAGCCACTACTTGTAAATCAGGATTTAAGGCCATTACTGAAACTTCAATGCGTACCTGGTCGTTACCTTTTCCCGTGCAACCATGGGCTATTATGGTTGCTCCTTTTTCTTCTGCTACTTTGACCAGGTACTTGGCAATCAAAGGGCGAGAAAGAGCAGTAGCTAAAGGATACCGGCCTTCATAAATTGCTTGAGCCCCTAGAGCAGGTAAAACATACTCATTCAAAAATTCTTCCCGGGTATCAAAAACCAGTGCCTCTTTCGCTCCAATACTCAGAGCTTTTTTACGCACTTCTTCTAAGTCTTTACCCTGGCCCAGGTCCAGAGTAAGAGCATAAACCTCAGCATTAAATTGCTCTTGCAGCCAGCGGATAGCCACTGAGGTGTCCAATCCTCCTGAGTAAGCTAAAACTACTTTCTGTTGACTCATTTCAGATCCTCCTTTTCATAAACTATATCCTTTCTAAAACTTTCTTCAGTGCTTCTACTCCCTCATCTATTTCTTCTTGAGTGATAATCAAAGGGGGTAAAAACCTCACTGTATCATCATTGCAGGCATTGACTAAAACTCCCTCTTTGAGCATCTCTTCAGTAATCTTTTTTGCTTTCCCGGGAACTTCAAAACCTAACATCAAACCTCTACCTCGAACTTCTTTAACCATCGGGAAAATAGAAGCTAACTTTTTGAGTTGCTCTTCAAAATATTTCCCCTTTTCTCTCACTGTAGAGAGGAAACTTTCCTTACTTACCTCATCTACCACCACACATGCTGCCCGAGAACACACCGGATTTCCTCCAAAAGTACTTCCCTGGTCTCCTCGATGAACCGAAGAAGATGTTTCCTCGTCAACCAAAACCGCTCCCAGGGGCAGACCTCCTCCTAGGCCCTTAGCTAAAGTAACTATATCAGGCCTGACTTCAAAACTCTCAAAAGCAAAGAACTTTCCCACTCTTCCCATGCCACATTGCACTTCGTCAAAAATTAAAACCAGGTCTTTCTCATCGCATAATTTTCTCAGGCCCAGTAGAAACTCCTTATTGCAGGGATAAATTCCTCCTTCCCCCTGTACTGGCTCTACTATTATGGCACACACCTCATCATCCAGAACCTTTTCTACACTTTCCAAATTATTAAGGGTAGCATATTCTATTCCCGGAGGGAAGGGGTCTAAGTCCTTATGAAACTTTTCTTGAGCGGTGAGCCCCAGAGTCAAAAGAGTTCTTCCATGAAAAGAGCGATAGAAGGAAATAAATTTATAGCCTTTACCATATTTTCTCTTACGATAAAAACGGGCCATTTTCAAGGCTACCTCATTTGCTTCTGCACCACTATTGACTAAAAATACCTGCGAAAAACCGGATTTCTTCACCAGACGCTCTGCTAATTCCACCTGAGGCACACTATAATACAGATTAGAAGCGTGGAGCAGTTTATCTACTTCTTCTTTTACAGCGCTCTTAAGGGGAGGAAAAGAATAACCTAAAATATTGACTGCAATCCCGGCCATGAGGTCTAAATATCTTTTTCCTTCTAAATCAAAAACATAACACCCTTCTCCTCGCTCTAATACCACTGGCAAACGACTATAAGTTCCCAAAAAGTAGCGTGCTTCCTTCTCTATGATTTCTGAAGAAGTCATTTACTTCACCTTCCTTATATTACTCATTTCTTCAAAGCACCACTTTTGTTCCTTTCATCTTTCCCCCAGCCAAAAAGAAGGAAAGATTTTGCATTTCTTTTCCCTCGCCAATGAACACTTCCTTTACTCCACCCTGCAGGGCTTCTTCGGCCATCTCTAATTTGGGGATCATCCCTCCTCTAATTTTCCCCTCTTTTTTAAGAGTTTCAATTCCAGCTCGGGGCAAAACTTCGATTAGAGAATTTTTATCTTCCATATCCTGTAGAACTCCGGGGACATCGGAAAAGAGAAACAGTTTCTCTGCTTGCAAAGCTACGGCTAGGCGAGCAGCTGCCCAATCAGCGTTCACGTTTAAGCTCTCTCCTTCTTTATCAGCTGCTACCGGAGAAATAATGGGCAAAAATCCTCCCTCCCACAAAACCCGCACCAGACGAGGATTTACTTTCTTTATTTCCCCTACTCTTCCCAGATCTACCTTTTTACCCCCGGAGGTGAGATAATACTTTTCTCCTTCAAACAAAAAGCCATCTCTTCCACTTATTCCGCAAGCAGGAACTCCCTGACGATGAAAAATACCCACCAGCATCTTATTTAAAAGGCCGCTCAGAACCATTTCGGTTATGTCCATATCCTCGGGAGGGGTAACTCGTAAACCTTCCACAAACTGGCTTTCTCTACCTTCTTTTTCTAAAAATTTAGTGATTTGAGCGCCTCCCCCATGTACCAGCGCTAATTTTATCCCCTCCCTTATCAGCTGGGTAAGTACTTGAAAACAGTCCTCGTTTTTAAAATCGATATTTTTACCTCCAATTTTTACCACTATTTCCATAATTTTCTCCTCCCGATTTACAGGGAATAACAGTTAATCACAAAAACCATAGCAATTCCTCTTTTTAGCACTTTACTCTATCCTCGGGGCAATCTCGTTTTTCCCGGTGTTATTTATATTTTTAGTCTCTTTTTTAATCTTTACGCCGTAAGGCCGTTCTCAGCTATAATGACTATTTATCCGTACATAATCTAAAGATAAATCACAAGTCCATACTCCAAATTCTCCTTCTCCTATTCCCAGGTCCACAATAATTCTGAGCTCTTTTTTCTTCATCGCCTCTTGGCCTTGCTCTCTCCCTACTCCTTTAGCTTTCATCCCTCCTTCTACTAAAGTAACCCCATTAATCTCTAAATTAACTTTATGAGGGTCTATCTCTATTCCGCTGCGCCCCAGAGCAGCCATGATTCTTCCCCAGTTGGGGTCTTCTCCAAAAAGGGCAGTTTTCACTAGAGGAGATTCGGCAACAGTAAAGGCACCTCTTCGTGCTTCCTCTTTGTTTTTTGCTCCCTGTACTATTATCTCCACAAATTTAGTTGCTCCTTCTCCATCCCGGGCTAAATCTCGGGATAGCTCCTGAGCTAGCCACAAAAGCGCTTCCCGGAAAAGGGGGAAAACTTCGTCTTTTTCTTGAGCCTCTATTCCGCTTTTGCCGTTAGCCAGAATTAATACCATATCATTGGTGCTTGTGTCTCCGTCTACTGTCACCCGATTAAAGCTCTCATCCACTACTTCTTTCAAAACCTGATTTAAAGTCCCAGCATCTATACCCAGATCAGTAACTATAAAAGACAGCATAGTGGCCAAATTTGGTTTGATCATTCCTGAGCCTTTAGCTATTCCCCCCAGGTGCACAGTTTTACCTTTCCAGGAAAAAGAAAGAGCTCTTTCTTTGGGGAAAGTGTCGGTAGTCATTATAGCTTTAACTGCTTCTCTACTTGATTTTTTTACCGGCAGTATCCGGGATAATTCTTCTATCCCTTTTTCTATTTTAGGGAGAGGCAAAAATTCTCCAATCACCCCGGTAGAAGCTACTGCCACGAGGTGAGAGTCTACTTTAAAACAGGAAGCAGCAAAGTCGGCCATTTTTCTTGCATCTTCTATTCCTCGCTCACCGGTACAGGCATTGGCTACTCCACTATTGGCTACCACCAGTTGCAGCTTTCTTTCTTTTAACAAATGTTCCCGGGTAACCAGAACCGGTGCTGCTGAAAATCGGTTGCTGGTAAAAACTCCTGCTGCCGTTGCCGGCGTATCAGATAAAATAGCCGCCAGGTCATTTTTTTCTTTCTTTATTCCGCAATTTATTCCATAGGAAGAAAACCCTGAAACATTATCCAATCCACCTTCTAAAATTTTCCAGCTCTCCATCTCTACCTCCTTAAGGATATAATACGTCCTCTGGTAAACCTTCTTTTTCTCCTCTTCCAAACATCAGATTTAAATTCTGCACGGCCTGCCCGGCCGCTCCTTTAACAAGATTATCCAGGGCAGAAATAACTATCAGCTGGTTCTCTCCCACTCTTTTAAGCCCCAGGTCAATAAAGTTAGAACCCACCACCCAGCGTAGCTCAGGAAAGCGATGGAGGGGGAAAATTCGCACCCAGGGTTTCCTTCCCCAGTAATCTTTCCATATGGATAATAGCTGTTCCTCTTTCATATCTTTTTCCAGGGTGAGATAAATAGTGGTTAAAATCCCTCTTTTCAAAGGCAAAAGATGAGGGGTGAAAACGAGATTGACTTCCCCTCCTTTTGCCAGTTCCAGTTGCTCTTTTATCTCCGGTTGGTGGCGATGTTCTCCCACTTTATAAGCTTTGAAATTTTCATCCACTTCACAAAAATGGTTATCTTCGGTAGCCTTTTTGCCCGCTCCGGTCACTCCTGATTTACTGTCCACTATTATAGAAGGTGAAACTACCCCCTCTTTTAAAAAGGGATAAAGAGGAATAATCACCGAAGTAGGATAACAACCGGGATTGGCTACCAGTCGCGCCTCTTTTAAGCTCTCTTCATAAATTTCTGGAATACCATATATTGCTTCCCGCAAAAGATGAGGAACACGGTGTTCTAATTGATAATATTTCTGGAATGCTTCTAGGTTTTTAAGACGAAAATCAGCCCCTAGGTCAATAACCCGTATTCCTTTTTGTAAAAGAGAAGGAACATAATCCATAGCCACTCCTGAAGGGAGACCCAGAAAAATTACCTCTATTCCTTCTAATTTTTTCACTTCCTGTTTTTGCAAAGTTAAGCTACTTCTTCCCCGCCAGGCCGGGCAATAATCTTCTAATGTCATACCTGGAAAACTCTCGCTACCCACCCAGCAAACTTCTACACCGGGATGGTGGGATAAAATGCGCAAAAGCTCAAGACCAGTGTATCCAGTAGCGCCCATTACTCCTACATGTATCATCGTTATTCCTCCATTCTACCCAATAAAAAAACCTCGCCTTTAGACGAGGTTTTTAAAGACGGACAGGGGTGCAATTTGGTGCACGGTGCCACCCTGCTATACTCTTTGCTTTAACGGCTTTAACCGGACCTCCTACTTAGAGAAAAACTCTTTTCTTCGGAGTCAGCTCCAGGGCTCTATCTTCCTTAGCGTCACGGGGAAGCTCACACCTTGCCTTCCTCGCTGAACCATAACGCTAATCTCTTCCCTTTCATTGCTTTGAGAAATATTTAAGCATTTTCTGGTAATTAAATCAAGTAGGTTCTGACTATATTGTGCTTCCACTTTGAAAAATTAAATTTGCTATAATATGACAAAACTAATTTTTAGGTGCTACCTTCTT
>DAOSVE010000143.1:0-2823 GCA_035593465.1 Candidatus Atribacteria bacterium
TGAGCACTCTCCTTTAATTTACTCCCCTTTTATTATACCAGACTACCTGCGGTGCAGGCTGTCTGTTTTTTCCGGGGGATTATAAAGGGGCACAGCTTTCTTATAGCCTTCACCCTCACCCTAACCCTCTCCCTTCAAGGGCGAGGGAAGAAAAAGAAAGAGGGTTCTTTCCCCCTTTGTACCGAGGGACGTTTTTTCCTCGGTTAGTATTTATCTTTTCGTGTTTTGTCTTTAGGTTTTTGTATTTTGGGGGTTATGAGGGGCTTTTTACCCACTGAGGGAGACGTTTTTTCTCCCTCAGTAATCTTTGCTTTTTAAGTTTTTATCTTTTGTCTTTTAGTCTTTTGTTTCTGGGGGTTATTAGGGGGTATTTTCCCCCTAATAGTTCTGTTCTTTTTAATCCTACGCCGTAGGCACGCTGGGACGATTTTCCCCAGCGTGATTATCAAGATTTTTTCTTATCTAAGTTGCTTTTAATCTTACGCCGTAGGCTGTCTGTTTTTTCCGGGGGATTATAAAGGGGAGAACCCCTTTATAGTTTGACCACTCAGGAATGACGGATAGGAGGGAATTTCACCCTCACTCTCACTTCCCCCCCGGAAGGATGACGAAGGGGGGTTTCCCCTTATTGCTCTTGACACTCCTCTTTTCGAGTAGTATTATTACTCACAAAGGTAAATAATTATTTCTAATTGCCTGGCAACCTGGGCCAGGACTCAGTTTTTTAGATAAAGTAGGTGGGTTATTGAAATTAATGTTAGAGTCTTTAATCACTTCTCAAACCAGAATAAAGCTCTTGCTTAAATTCTTTCTCAACCCGGAGAGTAAATCATATCTGCGGGAGCTGGCTGAGGAGTTTGGGGAGTCTACTAACTCCGTTCGCTTAGAGCTCAATCGGCTTACCCAAGCTGGTCTTCTCACCTCCGCGGAAAATGGGAGGACTAAAGTATATCAGGCCAACCCCAACCATCCTCTTTTTCCTGAAATCCAGAGTATGGTGCGCAAATTCACTGGGATTGACCAGCTCATCCCCCAGGTTCTCTCCCAATTAGGGGAGATTCATTCTGCTTTTGTAACTGGTGACTATGCCCGGGGGATAGACTCTGGTATCATTGACCTGGTCATAGTAGGGAAAGTGGATGAGCTTTACCTAAAGAAGCTTATAGATAAAGCAGAACAGCTCATCCATCGCAAAATCCGTTTTCTGGTTTTAAGTGATGAGGAACTAAAAAATCTTAAAGATACGTTGAAAATAGAAGAGGCAATTCCTTTGTGGGGAGAGAAAGGCAGTGATGAGTGAGAGTGAGTGGTGAAAAACCTGACTGAAACGGTGGATTGAAAGGAGGGAAAACAGTGATGGCAGAAGGGTTGAAGGAGCGATTGGTTAAAGAGCTCGATCGGTTGCCTGAAGAACGACTACAGGAGGTTCTGGATTTTGTAGAATATATTATTGTGAAAGAAAGCAGAAGCCTGACCTCCAAACCCTTAGAAGAACTGGACCCTGAAAAAGATCCTATATTGAAATTTGTGGGGGGAGTGTCTCATGGCTCTTTGGCCAAAGATATCGATGAGGAGTTGTATGAGGGATGAAGCTTTTTATCGATACCTGGGGTTGGCTCAGCCTTCGAGATAGACGAGAGATGCGACATGAGGAAGCAAAAAACTTTTATTACAGTTTCCGCAGACAAAGTGGAAAAGCCTTTACTACTGATTATGTCTTAGACGAAACTTTTACCTTGATATTCAAACGATTGCCTCTCTTACAAGCTCACGAGTCATTGGTGATGTTGGATGAGGCCATCAAGAAGGGCTATCTCTGGTTAGAATGGATAACACCGGAACGCTTTGAACAGGCTAAGAGGCTGCGAATCAAATTTCAAGATAAGCCACGAATCTCATTTACAGATCTTACCTCCATAGTAGTGATGGATGAGCTGGGCATAACTGATATCTTGACCGAAGATGTGCACTTCACTCAGGTAGGAATAGGCGTTAGGATTATTCCTTAATCATGCGGAGTAATGAGTAACGAGTAATCAGTGAGGACGCGTAAGGCGTGAACAAGCCATAGAGCATATGATGTGAGACTATGATGGCAGATAGAGGATTGGATAAAGAGGTAAAGAAGGCACTTATGACCATTAAATATACTAAGCATGCGGAAACAAGCCTTAGGGAACGGAAAAATGGAAAAGATGTAGTGGATGGACCTCAAAGGTCGAGAAATATTGGGAGGGAAAACGATGAAAATAAGATATGATGAAGAAGCGGATGCTCTTTATATTAAATTGCGGGAAGCAGAATATTACGAGAGTGACGAGATTCGAGAGGGGTTCATTCTGGACTACGATGCAGATGGGAACATCATTGCCATTGAGATTTTAGAAGTTTCAACCCATGTTCCCCTTGCTGACCTCTCTACCATGAATTTCGAAATTAATCGTCAACTGATGAAAATTGGGAGTGATGGTTAGTGTATTCCCGGGAGGGAGGAGAAAAGCAGTGAGGAGTAATGAGTAATGCGTAATGAGTGAGAGTAAAAGTGAGCAGTTCGCAACTTGACCTAAAAGGGTTAGCTGAAAGGAGGCAGAGATGCCAAAAGTTAAGGATTTAAGTATGGATGACTTGGAATACTTGATAGAGCAGAAGCTTTTAGAAATAGAAGCTTATAAATTACGATTTGATTAATGATCGATGCCGGCTTTGAGACACCACCCTTAGTAATTACGCGATGGGAAAAGTTGCAAGTTGGGTTAATATTCCCCTCTAAGCAATTTTTCAAAATCTTCCTGAGTTATACCCATTTGCCTCAATATGCTTTTA
>DAOSVE010000144.1:0-2789 GCA_035593465.1 Candidatus Atribacteria bacterium
AAGCTTTTGAGAGTCTCCCCTCTATAAACTGTAATATGTGTAAATATTGTCTTCCCTGCCCCAACGGGGTGAATATTCCCCGCAATTTTGAACTTTACAATAATGCTTTTCAGGGAGGTGCTTTTGAGGATGCTCGCCGAAAATATTTAGTCCTTCCCGAAGAAGAAAAAGCATCCTCATGTCTTGAGTGCGGAGATTGTGAGAGCTTGTGTCCTCAAGAGCTCCCCATACCTGAGCTCCTGAAGAAAGTTGCTCAAGCTTTTGAATAATGAGCTATAGGGGGAGAGAAAAATCCCCCTATAGCTTTTTTGTCGTCACCCGGCAATCTTTAAGCCGGGGCCTAAACAGCAAGGGAGAAATCTCATACCCCAGAGAATACCAGCACTCTATGAGAAAATAAACCCCATGTTGACGTAATAAAATTCCTCGCAACGGTAGCCAAGTATAAATTTATCCTTAATGGCACAACTCAAACATTCATCACTCTACCTGAATATCCAAGTATTATTTACACTATCCAGTTAGCATATTTATTTGACATTTAAGGGGATTTTATTTAGTATTTATCTGGTTATAATTTGAGGAACCTGCGGCGAGGAAGGTTTTCTGAAACCAAGGGTAAAATATTTATTAATGCCTGGCCTTACCTTAGCCGTAGGGCCAGGCATTATTTTTTCGGGAAAGGAAGGTAAGAAAAATGAATGTTCAAGAATGGATGAGTAGCATCATCAAGGAAGAAGAAAATGAAAAGTTCTTAGAAGGTGGAAGAGACTTCATAAACGATGAAGAAATAGAAGAGCTCCTCCGGGAAAACCGTAACCCTGAACCCCAGAAAGTACGAGACATCATTGCTAAATCGCTATCTCTCAAGCGGCTGGAACCCGAGGAAACTGCTACTTTGTTGAATGTGAAAGATGAAGAACTGTGGGAGGAGATGTATAAAGCTGGAGGAGAGATAAAAAGAAGTGTTTACGGAGATAGAATAGTAACCTTTGCTCCTCTTTACTGCAGTAATTTCTGTGTTAATAATTGTCTATACTGCGGTTTCCGCCGGGACAATAATGTGCAAAAGAGACGCCGATTAACTCTGGAAGAAGTGAAAAAAGAAACCGAAGTCCTGGTTTCTCTGGGGCATAAGAGATTAGTAGTGGTTTACGGAGAACACCCTCTCTCTGATGCCTACTATATTGCTAGCACCATCCAAACCATTTATGATACCAGAGTAGGAAATGGAGAAATCAGGAGAGTAAATGTCAATGCTGCTCCTATGGATGTAGCCCGGTACAAGATCCTTAAAGAAGTAGGAATCGGAACTTTTCAAGTTTTCCAGGAAACTTACCATCATGAAACTTATCGGCAGTTTCATCCTTCAGGAATAAAATCCAACTATCAATGGAGATTGTATGCCCTTCATCGAGCCCAAGAGGCAGAAATTGATGATGTAGCCATTGGAGCACTATTCGGATTATACGATTGGAAGTTCGAAGTTATGGGACTTCTCTACCATACTATCGACTTAGAAAAGCACTTTGCCGGAGTTGGCCCTCATACTATATCTTTTCCCCGCTTGGAGCCAGCAGTAAATACTCCTTTAGTGGAGGAAACTAGATATCGAGTGTCCGATCGGGACTTCAAGCGATTAGTTACTGTTATCAGACTTTCTGTCCCTTACACGGGAATGATTCTCACTGCTCGAGAACCGGCTTACATCCGCAGAGATGTGATTCCAGTGGGGTGCACCCAGATTGATGCCTCCACTCGCATCGGTATTGGAGCTTATAGTGATAGCCAGAGTGACCAGGAATTAGATCGTCAGCAATTTCAGATTGGAGACTCTCGTTCTTTAGATGAGGTAATTCGGGAGTTAGCAGAAATGGGATATATTACTTCTTTTTGCACCGCTGGTTACCGTTGTGGAAGAACAGGGGAACACTTTATGGAAATAGCCAAAAAAGGCAAAGTCCACAATTTCTGCATCCCCAATGCCATTTTAACTTTCCAGGAATATCTGGAAGATTATGCTTCTCCCCAAACCAGGGAGATAGGAGAAAAGGTTATCCAGAATCATTTATCCAGCCTTAAAGATGGAATAAAACCTAAAGTGGAAGAATATTTACAGAGGATAAAAAAAGGTGAAAGAGACCTACGAATTTGAAAAATGGACAAAACAAATAGAAGAAAAAATTAGTAAACTTCCGGTAGAAGAAAAACTGGAAATAATGGCGGAAGAGATTTATTCCCGCTATGGTGTGCGGGTGTGGTTCAGTGAGATTTCAGGAAAAAGATGGTCGCATATTGCGGGGCGGGGTAGCTATGAGCCCGCCCCCATCCATCAAGTTCTTCTCTCCCCCCGCTATGGTATGGCGATAGAGGGAGATGAAATTCCAGAAATAGAAAGAGAAGCTCTTCTCTCTTTCATTAAAAGAGAACTTTATTTTTAGCTTCCCCCGCTATTTTCGGGATTTCTTCTATCAGATAGAAAAACAGACGTGCTTTAATCCCCATTTTCTGCAAGATGAACTAAGAGCTTATTCCTTTCCCTCGAGCTACAATCAAAAGTCGTGTATAGTCAGATAAAAAAACGGGTAGCGATTATTGTAAAGCCTCAAGAAAATCATCTAATTTTTATAGTTAACTGCAAAACTAATTATAAATACTATAAAGGGGAGTGCCCCTTTATAATCCCCCAAAAGCAAAAAATTAAAAACTGAAAAGACAAAAACTACTGAGGAAGGAAAAACGCTTTCCTCAGTACCTGCGGCACCAAAGACGAAAGCAAAATAGATGAA
>DAOSVE010000145.1:0-2780 GCA_035593465.1 Candidatus Atribacteria bacterium
CTCTTAGCTGTAAGCATAATAATTGGAACGTTTCTAAATCGAGGATACTCTCGAACATAGCGGAAAACCTCTAAACCATCAATACCTGGAAGCATGAGGTCTAAAATAATAACGTCAGGAAGAAGAGTATCCATCTTTTCCAGGAAATCTTCACCCCGCAAAAAGGAAAAAACCTGATAACCTTCTTTCTGAAGAAAATAAGAGACAAAATCAACTACGTCTTTCTCATCTTCTATCAAAACTATTTCTAAACTCAAACTATCTTTTCACCCCACTATTACAAAATTCTGGCACCTTTCCGGGGGATAAAAAGGCTATTTCCCCGAGGCGCTACTTTTAGTAAACTATATGGGGGGACATTCTCCCCCCCCCCATGGTTTTTACTTTAGAGAAAGAGGAACGAAGCCCTCTTCTTCCACTATGGTTTGCCCCTCAGGACCCAGGATAAAATCAATCAATTTCTTAACTGCTCCCTGGGGTTCTCCATTAACATAGAGATACAGTCCTCGAGAAAGAGGATACTCCCCAGAAAGTGCTTTTTCGGGGCTTGCTTCGACTCCGTTCACAGTAAGAGCTTTGATTTTATCTCCTCCCTGCTGTGTATATCCCAATCCCACATATCCTATAGCATTGGAATTAGTGGTAACTTCATTCAGCACTGCCTGGTTAGAAGAAAGACGTAAAGCTTTATCAACGAGTTCTTCCCCTTTCAGGACATGTTCATTAAATACTTCAAAAGTCCCGGAATTAGTATCCCGAGAAATAATTACTATTTCCCCGTCTAAAGCAACTCCTAAATCTGGCCAGTTGTTTATTTTTCCAGTGTATATCTGTTGCAAGGTATCAATATCAATTTCCGAAATAGGATTAAGAGAGTTAACTATAACCGAAAGGGCATCTTTAGCTATTTCTATTTCCCGAATATCCAGACCTTTCTCTTCAGCCTTTTGCCACTCTTCTTCTTTCATCTGGCGGGAAGCCATAACTATATTGGTTATTCCATCTAAAAGAGCAGAAATACCTACTCCTGAACCACCTCCACCTACGGTGACTTCTATATCTTCGTTTTGAGCCATAAATTCTTCAGCTATTATCTGCATAATAGGTAAAATAGTAGTGGAACCCTGCACATCAACCGCTTCTGCTCCCCAGCTTAAGCCGGAAAGAGAGAGAATAAAACATAACACTAAGCTACTTAACAGCACCTTTTTCATTTATCTTACCTCCCTTTTTAATTTTTTATTCTGAAAATATGGTAAGATAAGAGTGTTAAATCGGTATTTAAATAATATTAAACTTTTTTAATATTTTAACATGAAAGGAGAAATAAGTATGGCACAAACTTTTGGTTTAATTGTAGGTAACCGAGGTTTCTTCCCTGATGAATTAGCTAAGGAGGGAAGAAGTAAAATTTTAGAAGTTCTAAAGAAAAAAGGTTTTGAAGTAATAGCGCCCAGCACTGAAGATACCAAATTTGGTACCATCGAGACCTGGGAAGATGCCCAGAAATGTGCCCGCATCTTTGACGAAAATCGTCACCGCATAGACGGGATTATAATTACCCTACCCAATTTCGGTGATGAGCGAGCAGCCGCTCAAACCATTCGTCTCTCAGGATTAAGTGTTCCAGTTTTAGTACATGCCTTCCCCGACCAGCTTAATGCTCTGGATGTTCAAAATCGGAGAGATAGCTTCTGTGGCAAACTCTCCATATGCAATAACCTGAAGCAATTTCAGATTCCTTTTTCTTTAACTTCTTACCATACTGAAGACCCTGATTCTCCAATCTTCGGAGAGGATTTAGAGTGGTTTGCAGGAGTATGTCGAGTGGTAAAAGGATTCAAAAATCTAAAAGCCGGAGCAGTGGGAGCACGGCCAGCTGCTTTTAACACCGTTCGTTTCTCAGAAAAAATTCTGGAGAGTTATGGAATATCAGTAGAAACCATAGACCTCTCAGAAATAATCGGTAATATGAATAGATTGGATAACAACAACTTAGAAGTGAAGAGAAAAGTACAGGAAATAAAAGATTATATCGATACTACCGGGATTCCCGAAGAAGCGCTGGTCAAAATGGCTAAACTTTCTGTGGTATTAGAAGAATGGATTAAAGCAACCGGTGTATCTCTATTTTCTTTTCAGTGCTGGAACTCTATCGAAGAAAACTATGGCATTATGCCTTGTACAGTGATGAGTATGTTCAGCGAAAAGTTGGTACCCGCAGCCTGCGAAGTAGACCTGGTGGGAGGATTAGCTATGTATGCCCTGCAGCTCGCTTCTCAAAAACCATCTGCTCTTGTGGACTGGAACAACAATTTTGGCGATGACCCCGATAAAGCTATTCTTTTCCACTGCAGTAACTTTCCCAAGTCACTTCTGCGGGGAGCTAAAATGGGATACGGTGACATTATCTCTTCCTCAGTTTCTAAAGAAAAAGCTTACGGAACTTGCTATGGAACTATACCTCATGGAGAGGTCACTCTGGCTCGTTTAGCTACCAACGATGAAGAGGGTAATGTAATATCTTACATAGCAGAAGGAGAAATTACTCCCGACCAGGTCAATACTTTTGGAGGAGTAGGAGTAGTGCAAATCGAAGACCTCCAAGATTTATTGAACTACATTTGCAATAACGGTTTTGAACATCACGTAGCTATAAATTTATCTCAAAGCGGAGATATTTTGTCTGAAGCTTTTGAAAACTACTTAGGAATAGAAGCATACTACCACAACATCTATTAATTCCCAAAGAGGGAAGCTTAAGCTTCCCTCTTTGTTTT
>DAOSVE010000020.1:0-22816 GCA_035593465.1 Candidatus Atribacteria bacterium
GAACCTTCCTCAGTGGATTCCCGATAAAAAATCTCGGGAATGACGAAAAGAGAAGCTCTCGACGGGAGAGCTTTACATCTTTTTTCCCTCGCCCTTGAAGGGAGAGGGTTAGGGTGAGGGTAGGCTATAAGGGGGAGAAAAAGTTTCCCCCCTTATAGCCCCCTAAAAAGACAAATACAACACGGAGGGAAAAACCTCTGTGTTTGTCGTTTCTGAATGTTTCTATCAGGAATCCAAATTATAGGGGAAAAAGACTATTTAGATTCCCAATTAAAAAATTTGGGAATGACGGAATGGAGATGTCCTCCCTTTTTCTTCTCCCGGATAAAAGTGGAGGACTGCAAAAGTTTTATCAGTAACTCTAAAATATTCTCAACCGAGAGATAAAGCGTGATATGATATTATAAGGAGAAGAAATATGAAAAACTGGGAAGAAAAAGTAAAAGAATTGTCTCACCTCTCAGGAATTCAACTATATTACTATGATACTAAAGGTAAAAAAATAGAAGCTTCCCTTTCTACCCTCCTTTCCCTTTTACAGGTAATGGGGGTAGAGGATTTGTCCGAAAAAGGGTTAGAAGAGAAAATAAAAGAAAAAGAGGAAGAAAAAAATAATCCTTTTCCTCCAGTTGTGGTAACCAGCGAAAGAAAACTCTGCTTTGGCCCTCTTTCTCCTCAGAAAGTGGTTTTAATGGTGAAAGGTGAAAAAGGTGAAGAATGGAGAGAAGAGTTTAAGGTAGAAAATCATTCTTCCTTAGAGTGGAATTTTCCTCCTTCTATGGAATGGGGATATTATGAGCTTACCTTTCTTTTAGGAGAAAAAGAGTCAGCGTATTCTGTCTTTTTAGTTTTCTCTCCTGGCAGGTGTTTTCTTCCTTCCCATAAAATGTGGGGTATCCAGGTTCCGGTTTTTGCTCTTACTACTGAAAAAAGCCAGGGTATTGGAGACTGGAGAGATTTACTGTTCGTAGAAGACAAGCTAAAAAAAGCGGGAGGAGAATTTGTAGGGGTTTTGCCTCTCCATCTTACTGAAAATCGTTCTCCCCACGGCATTAGCCCTTATCTACCCCTGGATCGATTACTTTGGAACCCTATTTATCTTCCTCTTGAAGAAGTAGCATCTTTTCTGGGATACGAAGAAGGGAAGAAATATTTAGCCGAGATTTCTCTCTTTTTCTCCTCTTTTTCTCCGGAAAAAGAGATAGATTATGATGAAGTGTGGGCACTAAAGCAGAAATTCTTGCGTCAAACCTTCCAGCTATTCTGGGAAAGAAGAAACGAAGACCCTCGCTTTTTAGAGTTAGATTCTTTTTTTCAAGAAGAGAGAATAAGACGGGCGTCTTTCTTTTATGCTTTCGCCGAAAGACAGGGTTTAAACTGGAGAAGCTGGCCCTCTCCTTACCGATATAAAGAAAGAAAAGCCCTAGAGGATTATATCCAGGCTCATAATGAAGAAGCACTATACCATGCCTACCTTCAGTGGTTGATGGAAAGATTCCTTTCTTTCGGCTCCTCTCTGGGGTTCGATTTACCAGTGGGGGCCTCACGAGGGGGGAGTGAGTGTTTCTTAGAAGAGGATTGCTTTGCCTTCCAGGCTTCTCTGGGAGCTCCACCTGATGACTTTGCTCCGGCAGGGCAAAACTGGGGATTCCCCCCTCCCTTTCCCGAAAAGGAGAGGAAAAACGGTTACCGGCATTTTATTGCTCTCATCCGTAAAAACATGCAATTTGCTCGTTATCTCCGGATAGACCATATTTTAGGATGGCAGCGCCTTTACTGGATTCCCGAAGGTAGCGAGGCTCGAGACGGAGCTTATGTCAGGAACTTTCTTCCTGACTTACTGGGAATCGCAGCTCTAGAAAGTATGCGAAACAAAGTCACGATAATTGGAGAAGACCTGGGAACCGTTGACCCCCTTTTAAAAGAGAACTTGCGAGAGTTTCAGGTGCTTTCTACCCGGGTATTTTACTTTGAAAAAGATGAACAGGGTTTTCCTCTTGCTCCTTCTCAATATCCCCATCTTTCCCTGGCCACCTTTAACACCCATGACCTTCCTCCTTTATCTTCCTTCTGGGAAGGAGAGGATATTTTGCTCCGGGAAAAAGCAGGAATGTATGAGAAAAAGGAAGTCGAAACCTATTTAAAAGAAAGGAAGGAGTTTCAAGAAAAAGTGCTTCAAAAGCTTTCCCAGTGGGGATTATGGGAAGAAGGAGGAAATTTGTGGGAGGCATTGCTGCGCTTTCTGGCTCTAACTCCTTCTTTAATCAAAGTGGTGGGGTTGAATGATGTTTTAGGAGATAAGAGAATGATTAATCTTCCAGGAACTATTGATGAATACCCTAACTGGAGGCTTCGCCTATCCATTCGGGAAAGCGACCTTGAGGAGACCCTGCATCAGATAGGGAAAATCATGAAAGGAGGGTGACAATATGCCTGAACTTCCTGAAGTAGAGGTAATAAAAAGGGAGATAGAGGAAAAAGTTACAGGAAGTCGCATCCTCTTTGTCCGGGTGGAAGATTCTCAGTTCTATCTTCCTCCTGATATGATTTTAGGGAAGAAGATAAAAAAGCTGGAACGAAAAGGGAAAAATTTGTTTTTAATTCTGGAAGATGAAAGCTCACTGCTTTTCCATTTAGGAATGACAGGAAGGTTGCTTTTTTCTCCCGAGGAAGAACTCTTTCCGTACCTCAAAATTCTTTTAGGCTTATCTTCCGGCTTTCTCTCCTTGACTGACCAGCGGAAACTGGGAAAGGTAGCGTTCTTAACCCGGGAAGAAAGGGAAGAATTTTTGCGCCAGGTAGGGATAGACCCTTTATCTTCTGAGTATACCAAGGAAAATTTTGATAAGGTCTTAAAGGGGAAAAGGATAAGGATTAAAGACTTTCTCCTTTCTCAGCGCTATATTTCTGGTATAGGTAATATTTATGCTTCAGAAATTCTCTTTCGGAGCTCCATCCATCCCGAGAAAAGAACAAACGATTTAACAGCGGGAGAAAAGAAAAAGCTGTTTATAACCATCCCTCAAGTTTTAGAGGAGGCCATTGCTCAAAATGGAACCACTATTCGGAATTACGTCCGTTCCGGAGGAGAACAAGGAGAGTTCCAAAATTCATTGTTAGTTTATGGAAAAGAAGGGGAGCGATGTCCCCGCTGCGGGGGAGAAATTGTGAGAAGAAAAATTGCTTCCCGCAGTACTTATTTCTGTCCAGGTTGCCAAACAAACTAAAAAATTTGTTTGCCTTATTGACATACTCTTGATTAACTATATAATAGGTAAGGTAATAAAAATTGCCAGGGGGTGGAAATCGAGGGCTAACTGAAGGTGTTTTCGCACCACCATATTATTTGTCCCTCCGCTAACACCCGGATAGGGAAGTGCCCCTTCCCTAAGGGGGGAAGTGCCCCCCGTATTAATTTGTTTTCGGATAAATTCATCCGAAAGGGGAGCACCTAATGAAAAGGGTTATCAAGCTCAAATTCTGGTTTTTAAGAATTTAATGAAGTATGGTCGGGGAGATTACCCGTTTCCCTGACCATTGCTTTTGTTAAAATATCTATCCTTGCTCATGTTAGCAAGGATAGATATTTTATTCTTCGGCACTTTTTAGTCAATAGCCGGTACAAAATTCAAAGTGAGGGAGGGACAGCCCATGGAGAAAATACTAGAAGTGGGGATGCATCTCATCCTTGATGGTTATTGTCAGGACTCTCTAATCATTGGAAACCTGAGTGAAGTACATAAGTTTCTGGATAAGTTTCCCGAGGAAATGGGTATGACCAAGGTTCTTCCGCCTTATGTTTTCCAGTATCAGAGCAGTTCTCCCCGGGATAGCGGGATATCAGGTATAGTAATAATTGCCGAAAGCCACATCAGCATTCACACTTTTCCAGCTCAAAATTACTTAAGTGTGGATATATTCTCTTGTAAACCGTTTGATGCTGAAGAAGCAATACAAAGGCTTACTGATTACTTCAATCTGGTGGAATACAGCCATCAATTATTTGATCGGGGAATAGAATATCCTTCTGACCTTAATTTAAGTCTTCCCCTGGTTATAGAGGAAAGGCTCAAAAACCTGGAGAAAATGGTTCACACTTGACTCACTACTTATCCACCAGGAAGGGTGAGCGTGCACCTAAGAGGCTACGCGCTCACCCTATTTTTTATTCTCCATACGGGACTGACATTCTACACAATAAAGAGCGTAGGGAACCATTTTTAACCGCTGCGCAGATATTTCCCTCTTACACAATTCACAAAGACCATAATTTCCCGATTCTATCTTTTTCAAAGCTTTCTCTACCAGCTCTAGCATCTCAAGAAGAGTTTTCTGGGAGGACATCTGGAGAGCTAAATCTGCAGTGGCACTCCCCAAATCTGCTTCGTCTCTGGACTCACTCAGAGGATTATAATCCCGGGTGGCATCAATTTCCCGCTTAAGAATTGACTTTATTCTTTTGCTCAGCTCTAGAAGTTGAGCGCGAAATTCTTCCTTTTCTTTTTCTTCCATACCCTTCATCTCCAAGAATATAATAACCCATATTTTTTCTTTATACAACCTTATGTAGGCCCTGGGATAGTGTCAACCCATTTTATCTATTATTAGTTTCGGTCTCTCTCTCCTTAAATTTCTCTACAAAAAGTTTACGGCATACCCGTCTCGCTGGGTGAAGTTTTGGTTAAAGGATATTGTTTTCAGTAGAGCGAAGAGAAGCTGAAACGACAAAAGGTTATCCACTTTAGTATGAGATAGCCCTACAGGTTAATCGTTCCATCGTTGATAAAACCAGTTCCACTGGTCGGGGTAACGAAGAACGAACTCTCCTACAACCTGGTTACAACAAGCCGTCCCTCGAAGTATATTTTCCTCCCGAGAAGAGGCAAGAGGCCAATCCAGAGGAGGAAGAAAAACAATTCGATGCTTCATTTCTTCTCCCTCACGAATGATAAAAGCTGGAATAATCGGACTTCCCAGCAGAAGATGAAAAACGGCCGGGGTAGCAGGAGAAGATGCTTCTCGACCTAAAAAATCGCAAACTACTCCTCCCGGGATACGCAGGTCGGTTAATACTCCCAGTATTTTCCCCTGCCGCAAGATTGAGCGAGCTGAAAGTAAGTTGGTTCGTTCAATCAGCTCAATTTTCATAGCTGATCTTACTTCTTCCATAAATCTCTGAACCACCGGAATCGGGAGAGAGCTAACCAGAGTAGTAACAGGGTAACCATGACTCCCCAGCCAAGCCCCCAAGAGCTCCCAGTTCCCCAGATGAGCTGTCACTAAAATCACTCCCCGACTTTGTGATAGCGCCTCCTTTAAAAATTCCTCTCCTTCCACTTCTGCTACCAAATCCTCAAGAACTTGCTCCCCTTTCTTTTTCAGGAGCATCAACTCCATAATAGATAAGGCAAAGTGGCGAGATACCCGCTGAATATGGCGGTTAACCTCTAAATCGTCATTCTCCTTCATAATCTGCTTCCACTGGGTTTTAGCCAGCTGAAGATCGGAGAAACGATAAAACATGTTTCCCAGAAAAAAGGCAAATTTTTTGATAAGCACCGGAGGAAGAACCAAAGCCAGACTCTCCAGCACCCCGAGAAGAAAAGGAATCCCTACTCGCTCCAATAACCACTTTCCCGCATCAAATGATGCGGGCTTCCCTTTCCGATCAGACATTTCTAATTTTGATCTTGATCCCTGGTCGTTTCCCTTGCCACTCTTTTGTACCTCACCAACCGGAGGAAAGATTTTCACTCGCATAAGTTTCTTCTCACCAGTAGCTCTACCCTGCTAGTTATTGAATTCCTGTTCGATCCAGCACTGTACTTCTTTTTGCATAACCTGAGTGAAACGTCCTCCAATTTCTTAAATTTCTCCTCAGCATATAACAGAAAGCCGCTGGTCGAGCCAGGCTCCTCTAATAAGCCTCTTCTGCTTGCCTCAACCAGTCAAGGGCAGGTGCCAATCTCCTTCAAGTATTGTAGCATAGTTACGATTTAATCCCCGCGCTTCCCCTTCAGAGATAACAACAACTGTAATAACCCACATGAGAAACCTAAAAAAACTGTGTAATATGTTATTCCTCTTCACCAAACTTATAGTCGTAGATGCTGCCCCTCGCTCACCATTCGTAATTCAAAAAAGGGAGAGGCGACGAAGAACATGGAAAGCGAGGAATGAAGCTCCTCCAGCTTTTAAAAGGTCGAACACAATAAAGGGGAAAAATCCTATCTGTAAAGTGGCATAAAAAGAAAGAGGTTTACCCAAAAGGAAGGTCATACTCCACCACAGATAAAACAGCCCGGGAAGATAAAGAAGCAAAACCGCTCCGAAGGAGAGAAGTATCATTTTCCCCAAAGAATGGATTTTACCCCGGCGAAAAATAAAAGAAAGAAAGGGAGCAGATATTAAAAAACCCAGCAAAAATCCAAAAGTAGGATTAAAAAGATAGGTTAATCCTCCAAAAGGGGGAGAAGCAAAAACTGGAAAACCCGCCAACCCCAGAAAAATATACCCCAGAAGAGAAAAGAAAGCTTCCCGGGGGGAGAGGATAAAACCACTCATAATAACTAAAAAAGGAAGAAAGCTGAAAGGCACGACTCCCGAAGAGAAACGAAACAAAATAGCAAAAGCCACATATAAAGCGATAAATAGAGCACATCTTACTAGAGAAGAGACTTTCATTATTTCTGATCCTCGTGAAGAGTAGCTTCTCCCCACGAAATCAGGGTTTCTCCTCCACAATTTTCGAGAACAAGAGAACCATCCTCTTTAATGCCCCGGGCTATACCCTGGACAGTCTCTTTTCCCCAGCGTACCACCACTTCTTTACCCAGAAGAGAAGAGCGCTTCTCATAATCTTTTACCCAGGGAGAAAAGTCCCCCTTTTCCTTCCAAGCAAAATAAGCAGGGAAGAAAAAGGAAAGAAAAGACTTCAAAATTTCTCCCCTTTGCCACTGGCAAGAAGAAGCCAGAAAAAGAGAGGTGGCTCTCTCCCGCAAAGAAGGAGGAAAATCTTCTTCAGTTTCATTTACGTTTATCCCCACCCCCATGATCACATAAAGTAAGTCATCCCCGGAGAAAGAGCTCTCTACCAGAATCCCTCCCACTTTTTTATCTCCCAGAAGGATATCGTTAGGCCAGCGAAGAAGAACATAAAATCCCTTCTCTTCTAACGCCCAGGCACAAGAAAGAGCACAAAGAAGAGCTAAAGAGGTATTCTGAGGAGGACGAAGGAGAAGTGAAAAAGTGAGGCTCTTTCCTGGAAGGGAAATCCAGCTTCTTCCCTTTCTTCCTCTACCTTTGGTCTGTTCTTCTGCTATAACCAGCGTTCCCTCGGGATAACCATCCTGAGCAAGGAGCTTAGCCTGGTTGTTTGTAGAATCAATGGTCTCGTAACTGAGAATTTTTTTAAGCCCGGGAATTTCCATTTTTCTCTGCCAGAACATTATGGTTATTATTGTTTCCCTCTCCTAAAATCTGAAAAAACAAAGCCCCTCCCACCACCATGGGAAGATAATAGGTTATGAGTCTCCATAACAAGATAAACATCCCCAGACGTCGAGCACCAGAAAACCGCAGAAAAACCGAAGCCAGAGTAAGCTCCACACCCCCACTCGCCCCTGGAGAGGGGATGAAGGAGAAAATGTAATAAAGGGGAATCTGAGCTCCTACCACTTCTAAATAGGAAGGTTTTACCCCTAAAGAAAGGAGGACAAAATAAGCGATGGAAAAAATAAACCAATAATTGAACATATAGCAGATAATATTCCAAACTAAATACTGAGGTTTTCTTAAAAAAAGAATGGTAAACCCCCGCTGGAAGTCAGTGAAAAATTCCTCAATCCACTCTCTGACTGCTTCTTCAGAGAATTTTACTCGTTTGAACCTTTTTTTTACCCAGGAAATCCCCCAGTTAGTCAGACGATAAAGAAGAGAGGGACGATATAAAAAGAAAAAAAGCAAGGATAAGACCACACTATAAAATATAGCAAAAGAATAAAGAAGGTGAAGCAACACTCCTTCTAAGCGAACCCCGATGTGAAAAACAAAGATAAAGACGAAAAGCAAAGTCAATAAGCCCACCTGGTAGAGAATGCCACAAACCGTTACCAGACTCCCTGCCTCACCCCATGTTAACCCTCGACGAGATAAAATATAAGCCTGAGCCGGACTACCACCGGTAGAAAAAGGAGTGATAGAGGATAAAAAGTAATTGGAAAGCATAGCTTGAAAAGCATGGAAAAAATGGATTTTTTTCCCCCATGCCCGAACGGTAAGAAAAAGACGAAGGCTATCGATGAGCCAGGCACACACAATTAATACCAGGCTTATCCCTAAAGGGAAGAATCGGAAAGAAGAAAGGTCGAGAGAAATCCCCCGCAAAGACGAAAAAGAAAAAATAAAGACAATTGCTGCCAGGCTTATAAATACCGGAATCAATACCTGCCTTTTCAGCCGATTAGGGTCATAGCGGGGAGGAGAAAGAGGGGAAGGATTAGTTCCTACCATGTTCCAATCACCATACCCTGCCCATTAAAATCGAAAGCGCCACAAAAAAGCTCAAAGCCAGAAAAGAAGAAAGACGCACAATCGATAATGCCTCTCCAATCCGCTCCGGAGTGAGGTCTAAAACGAAATCTCCCAGAAAAGCAGTTTCTTCTCTTTTCCCCCCGTAGTAATTCACTCCCCCCAATCTCACCCCTAAAGCGCCGGCCATAGCACTTTCTGGCCATCCAGAGTTGGGACTCTTGTGTTTGCGGGCATCTCGAAAGGCCACAAACAAGGCACTCCTTCCCCAACGACCCAGAATAGAGGCAGCAAGAGCAATAAAAAGAATACTCAAGCGAGCGGGAAGGAAATTAAATATATCATCAAGCCGAGCAGAGGCAAATCCAAAGAAAAAATAGCGAAAATCTTTATAGCCCAGCATAGAATCCAGAGTATTAGTTACTTTATAAATCAACCCTCCTAAGGCACCAAAAAGAGAAATGTAAAAAAGAGGAGCTATCACCCCATCGTTAAAGTTTTCTGCCAGAGATTCCACACACCCTCTTACCACTTCCCATTCTGAGAGATAGTCAGTATCTCTTCCTACGAGGTTTTTCAAGTTTTTTCGCGCCCCGGGTAAATCCCTTGCCTCCAGAGCTTGCTTTACTTCTTCTCCCCGACGCAAGAGAGTACGCAAAGACAAAAAATTAAAAATGAGGTAAGCCTCTACCACCGAAAAGAGAACCAAAGAATAAGAATAGAGAAAGCGGCGGAGGAAAAAGTAAGTCACCCCCAACCCTCCTACCATTATTCCCACCACCACAAAACCCAGAGCAAATTCCCGCCGAAAGTGGCGTTCCCGAGGGAAAAGAACCTTTTCTAGGCCTTCAATTAATTTACCAATCCCCACCACCGGATGCCATCTCCCTCCCGGGTCTCCCAGAAAAAAATCCAGAAGAAAGCCCATGAGGAGATTCAAAGTATTAACCACTAAGGTTCCACCTCAGTATTTAATATGGTCACCACCTGGCAAAAAGAATGGTCACCTCTTATTTTAACCAGAACCCCAGGGTCAAAGAGAAAACAGGAGGTAGTAGCAAAACCCACTCCCAGAAGGTGGGCAAATATAGAGCGAATGACTCCCCCATGGGTAACCACAAGCACCTTTTCTTCCGGCCGGTGGAGGAGTTCTTCCCAGAAAGGAGTCACTCGCTCTAAAACAGCTTGAAAGCTTTCTCCCCCCGGAGGAACAAAAAGAAAAGGCGCCTCTTTCCACTTTCTAACTTCCTCGGGAAATTCTTCTTCTAAGTCTTCCCAGTGCCTTCCCTCCCAGCTTCCAAAAGAGCGCTCTTTAATTTCTTCTCTCACCTCCCAGTTACAGGAGGGAGCTATTAATTGGATGGTCTCCCGAGCTCGTGCCAGAGGGCTTACAAAAAACCGCTCAAACTCTATTCCCTTTAGAATTTCTCTCACTTTATCAATTCTTTTCTTGCCTTTCAGAGAGAGAGGAACATCGGTCCAGCCAGCAAAATAACCTTTTTCCGTAGCATCAGTATCACCATGGCGCAGCAAATAAATCTTTTTCATAGTTCCACCACCCTCACTCCTCCAGAAATAACTGCGTTAACCTCTATTTTTACTTCTTCTTTTTTTAGAGCTTCTCTTACCCGAGAGAGCATCTCCCTCGGGGTATACACTCTTCGGTCAAATAAGATTCCGAAAGCCTTTCCGGTGTGAGCCCGGTTTACTCCGGAGGCGCCCATCTCCCGAGAAAGAGAAACCACCTTCTCCCACAAATCTTCTTTTTCCACTTCCTGCATAATTTGGCCGCTTAAAGTAGCTCCTCGTCCTATCAAAGAGAGGTCTCCCTCTTCTAATCCCCGCTCTACGAGGCGAAAAGCTTCCTCTACCTCCCGGCGGTGTCTTAACCAGTTCTCTCGCAACTTTTCTCTATTTACCGCCAAAGTTTCTCTTTCTCCCGGTAACTCTACCACCACCACTCCTAAATAGCGAGGTAGAGGTAAAGATAATTTAATTCTCCCCTCTAAGTGGTCAAAAATAGAGAGCTCGGGGAAAAAAACACCATCGGTGGGCTCCACCTGTAGCGCTATTCTTGCGATTTCTTCTTCCCGGACCGGTTTCCCAAGAAGTCGAGCTAAGGCCCCCAGAAGAGCAGCGATATCGGCAGTGCTTGAAGCCAGCCCCTTCCCTTCCGGGATCTTTCGAAGGCGGCGAAAAGTGATTTGCTCTGCTAAGTGTTCCACACCCCACTCCCTTAGAGCTATTTGCAACGCCTTTTCGCTCTTCCACAGAGTGTTTTTCTTTCTCTCCCTTTCTTCTTCCCCCCAGATTAATTCCATTTCACTATAGCGGTCGATGGGCAAAGATATAAGCACCTCTCTTCCTTCTCGCAGGCCTTGTACCAATTCCCCCATACTTCCTGGACAAATAGCTCTTTTTCTCAAAACCTACCTCCTATCAAAATTAAAATTTCTATCGCTTCGATTCCTAAACCCACCAGGTCTCCGTTCAATCCTCCAAAAACTTCACTCAATTTCCTTCCCAGAGGATAAATAATAGCAAAGACAAGGGCAATTTTCAAAAGGGTCATCGTTCCCCCTAACATTAAACTCACAACCTCTATAACAGCAAGCCAGAAGAAAAAATAAAAGGGAGGAACTCGTCCTATAAATTCTTCTCCCAGACCCCTTTTTGAGCGAGGGAAAGGATGGAAGAAAGCTCCCCACTCCAGAGCCCCCACCCTCCCTCCCAAAGGGGCAAGAAACAAAAAAAGGAGAGGATTGCTTTCCATTCCCTGCAAAAGAAAAATCTTAGCTCCTGTGAGCAACAAAATTCCTACCACTCCAAAAGTGCCATGATGAGAGTCTTTGAGAATTTCTTGCTTTCGCTCCTGCGGCTCACCAGAAAAAAGAGCATCAAAAGAATCAGCTACTCCATCTAAGTGGAGACCCCGGGTGAGGAAAATCCCGAGGAAAGTTACTCCAAAAGCAGAAAGGAGGGAATCCCGGGTCAGAAAATAGAGAAGATAAAAAAGCAGCGCATTCGCCGCTCCAATTACTGTTCCCACTACAGGAAAGAAAAAACTAGCTCGAGAAAGGTCGCCTTCTTTATATTCTCCGGTATTTACAGGGAAAATGGTGAGAAAGCTCCAGGATAGCTTTAACCTTCGTATTGCTTCTTTGCCTGCTCTTTTTATTTCAGTTGCCATGGTATCCCCGCTACTACTAAATATGCTTCATCCACCTGATGAGCTATCCACTGATTGACTCTTCCCTGTAAGTCTCGAAACTCTCTTCCCGCAGGATACTCCGGCACTACCCCCATCCCCACTTCATTGCTCACTAAAAGCAACAAAAAATGCTCTCTCTTCCTTTTTTCCAGGATACCCGATAGCTCTCTGCACAAACGCTCATAAGCTCTTTCGGCGTCTTTCTCTTCCCAGAAAACATTATTCACCAGGAAAGTGACGCAATCCAGCACTATCCCCCATTCACTCCAGTCTCTTTCCAGAACTTTCCCCAGACCAGAAGGAACTTCTTCTACTTTCCACTCTGGAGAACGCTCCCTCTGGTGGCGAATAATTCGCTCTTCCATTTCTGAGTCAGTAGCCACTCCAGTCGCTAAATATAAGGGAGAAAGACCGCTTTTTTCCACCCACTCAAGAGCTAATCGACTTTTCCCACTCCGTGCTCCTCCTAAAAAAAGGATGCTTTTATCCCAGGATTCTGGCAAACTCCCTCACCACCTCTACTATTTGTTCATTTTCTTCATGAGTTCGCACCGCCAGGCGAAAATAGCTATCATCTAAACCAAAGAAATCAGAAAGGCTCCTCACCAGTATCCCCCTCTCCTCCAAAAAAGAAGAAAAGAACTCTTTACCCCTTTTGAGCTGCAGGGTATAAAAGTTAACTTGAGAAGGAAAAAATTTCATAATTCCTCCTTCTAAATTTTCTTCCAGAAATCGCTTTTCTCTGACCAGGTTCTCCTGAGTGGTAGCTCGAAAAGAGGCCAGATCCCCCTGGGCGATAATTTCTAACACCCGGGCCAAAAGGGAATTTATACTCCAGGGCTCCAAATATCTCTCCAGGAAAGAACAAGAAGAAGGATGGGCAGCAATAAATCCTCCCCGCAAACCGGGGAGAGTAAAATATTTGGTAAGAGAACGGATGATATAAAGACGAGGGTTCTCCGGAAGGCGAAAAACCCAGGAAGACTTCTCTTCTAAAAACTCCTGAAAAGCCTCATCCACAAGAAGAATAGTTCCTTTTTTTAAGCTCATCTCCCAGAGATAATCTAAAAGAAAAGGAGGAGGGCTCACGCCCCAGGGATTAGTGGGGTTTCCCCACACTACAATATCCGCCGGGGGAAGGGAAAAGGAAGAGGCCGGGAAAAATACTCTCTCTACTCTTTTTCCAGCACGAGAAAAACTTCGAGCATATTCAGAAAAACAAGGCTCCAGAATCAGGACTGTTTCTCCAGGGAGCTCCCAGGCTAAAAGATAAATCCCCGCCGTCGCTCCATTGGTGGGCAGGATAAAAGAAGGAGAAAGATTATAGATATTGGCGAGCTCTTTTCTATAAAAAGAGTAATCAAGAGGGGGATAAACCGTAGCATAATAGAAAAGCTCTTCCCACTTTTCTTTTACCTCCCGGGGAGGACCCCAGGGATTTAAGCTGGCAGAGAAATCCAAACAGGTTCTACCGCTTTTTCTCTGCCACTCTATAGCTCTTCCTCCATGCACTATCATAGGTTAACTCAGAGCAAAAGAGGCCAGCCGGTCTCCTTCATTCAGGCGAATTAACTTTACTCCCCGAGCGGCACGTCCCTGCACCGGGATATTAGCCACCGCGAGGCGAATCAAAATTCCCTCTTGGGAGGAGAGCAATATTTCATCCTTTTCCTCTGCTAGAGCAATACCCACCACTTCACCGACTTTTTTATTGATTTGCATAATTCTTATCCCTTTTCCTCCCCGGCGATGACGAGGAAGCAAAGCATGCTCCAGCCTTTTTCCCCACCCTCCAGTAGAAACGAGAACCAGATGTTTGTTTGCCTCCAGGGGAACTGCTCCCACCACTCGATCCCCGGGGCGCAGGTTTATTCCTCTCACTCCTCTCGCTCCTCGACCCATAGGTCTCACGTTTTCCTCACTGAAAGTTATTCCATACCCCTGGGCAGTGGCCAGAAGCACATGGTCTTTCCCTCCGGAGATAAAAACAGAAGCCAGCTCATCTCCTTCTTCTAACTCTATGGCTTTCAGCCCTCGGCGAGTGATAGAGACAAATTCCAGCAAGTCTACTTTTTTCACTTTACCTTTGCTGGTAACGAAGAAAAGGTGTTTACCCACCCCAAAATCACGCAAAGAAAGGAAAGTAAACACCCGCTCTCCTTCCTCTAGAGGAAGGAGGTTGACAAGGTGAACCCCCCGAGAAGAACGAGAAGCATCCGGCAAATTACGAGAGAGGAGCTGAAAAACTCTTCCCGAGCTCGTGAAGAGCAAAAGCCGATGCCAGGTAGTAGAGACCACTATCTGACTAACGGCATCCTCTTCTTTGGTCAAAATACCCGTAACTCCTTTTCCTCCTCTTCCCTGACGGCGATAAGAATCTAAAGAGGTTCTTTTGATGTATCCATCCCGGGTAAGAGTTATGACTACATCTTCTTCGGGGTACAGCTCTACGTCTTCTATCTCTCCCTCTCCTCCTTCTTCTTCCACAATGCGAGTTCGTCTTGCGTCGCCATATTTTTCTTTGATTTCTTCCAGTTCCTTCCTTATAACCCCCTTCAGGGCTTCTTCTTTTTCTAAAATCTCTTCCAATCTCCTTATCTCTTTTTTCAATTCCTCGTATTCGGTAAGGATTTTTTCTCTCTCTAAAGCTACCAAGCGCTGCAAGCGTAAGTCCAGTATAGCCTGTGCCTGTTTTTCACTGAAGTCCATCTCCTTCTGCAGCCGCTCTTTAGCTTCAGAAACGCTGGAAGAAGAACGGATGAGCTGAATCACCCGGTCAATGTCATCCAGAGCTCTGAGAAACCCTTCCAGAATGTGAAGCCGGTCCTTCCCTTCTCTTAAGTCGTGAGCGCTCCGGCGTAAAATTACCTGGCGACGATGTTCTAAGAAATGGAGTAGAGCCTCTTTCATTCCCAGAGTTTCCGGTCGTCCATCCACCAAAGCAAGAAGTATCACCCCAAAACTAACTTCGAGCGCCGTATGTCTATAGAGATAACGGGTTATCCGCTGAGGTTGAGCTCCTTTTTTCAATTCCAAAACTATTCTTATCCCTTCCCGATCCGATTCATCTCGAACTTCTGAAACATCACTAAGTTTTTTCTCATCTATCAAATGAGCAATATTCTCCACTAAATTGGCTTTATTCACCTGATAGGGTAATTCTTTAATTAAAAGTGCCATTTTGTGGCGACCTATCTCTTCTACTTCTACTTCTCCTCGCAAGACGAGCTTTCCTTTTCCTTCTCTAAAGTAATCACGAATCCCTTCTCTTCCCACCACTTTTCCATAAGTAGGAAAATCCGGTCCGGGGATGATTTCCAGAAGGTCATCTACTGAAGCCTGAGGATGGTCTAAAAGGTAAAGGCAGGCATCAATTAATTCTGTTAAATTGTGGGGAGGAATATTGGTAGCCATGCCCACTGCAATACCTGAAGCACCATTGGCTAAAAGCTGAGGAAAGGCTGCTGGTAAAACCATCGGTTCTTGCAGTGATTCATCAAAATTGGGAATAAAGTCTACCGTCTCTTTTTCTAAATCCCGAAGCATCTCTGAAGCAATAGGAGACATCCTCACCTCCGTATAACGCATGGCCGCAGGAGGATCTCCATCGATGGAGCCGAAGTTGCCATGTCCGTCTACCAGAGGATAACGGTAAGTAAAATTCTGGGCCATTCGCACCAGGGCATCATAAACTGCCATATCCCCGTGAGGATGATACTTACCCAGCACATCTCCCACCAGACGGGCGCTTTTTTTATAAGGCTCGCTATGACGAAGATTCATCTCATGCATGGCATAGAGAATGCGTCTCTGCACCGGTTTTAACCCATCCCGTATATCAGGAAGGGCTCTTCCCACAATAACGCTCATAGCATAGCTCAAATAAGCGTCCTTCATTTCTCTATTTACATCTACTGGAACAATTTTTCCTGTTTCTTCCATAATTATCTCCTTATATATCTAAGTTTACCACTTCCCGGGCGTGTTCCCGGATGAAGTCCCGGCGAGGCTCTACTGCATCTCCCATCAAGATACTGAAAATTTCCTCCGCTTCGATGGCGTCTTCTACTGTAACCTGTTTCAAGGTGCGGGTTTCCGGGTTCATAGTGGTAGTCCAGAGTTGTTCGGGGTTCATCTCCCCCAGTCCTTTATAGCGCTGGATGGTATACTTTTTCCCTCGCAAGTTTCGCAAGACCTGTTCTAACTCTTCATCATCAAAAGCATAGTAATCGTTTTTCCCCTCTCGCACTCGATAAAGAGGGGGAAGAGCAATATAGACATTTCCTCCTTCTACTAAGGGTTTCATATACCGATAGAAAAAAGTAAGGAGAAGAGTACGAATGTGAGCCCCGTCTACATCAGCATCGGTCATAATGATAACTTTATGATAGCGCAATTTTTCCCGGGAAAAATCAAAGCCCAGACCGCAACCTAAAGCAGCGGCAATATTTCTGATTTCCTGGTTAGAAAGGATACGGTGAATATTAGCTTTTTCTACGTTTAAAATCTTACCCCGGAGAGGTAAAATAGCCTGAAATTTCCGGTCTCGACCCTGTTTGGCTGAACCTCCTGCCGAATCACCTTCCACGATGAAAATCTCTGCTATCTCAGGATTTTTCTCCGCACAATCAGCCAATTTTCCGGGAAGAGAGATAGAATCCAGACTGTCTTTTTTCCGAGCTAACTCCCGTGCTTTTTTAGCCGCTAAGCGAGCCCTAACTGTCTGCATCACTTTTTCCACCACAGGACGGGCAACGTCCGGGTTTTCCTCAAAAATAGAGGAAAGAGAGGAAAAAGTGACTTCTTCCGTTAAACTCCTGGCCTCGGGGTTACCCAGCTTGGTTTTAGTCTGCCCTTCAAATTGAGGGTCAGGAATCAAAACATTAATCACCGCACACAACCCCTCTCGAACATCGTTTCCCGTAGGTGTTTCCTCTTTGTCTTTTAGCAACCCTCGCTTTTCTGCATAGTCAATGATTGCCCGGGTAAGAGCGGACTTAAATCCCGTAACATGAGCTCCCCCCTCATCAGTGCGAATATTATTAGCAAAAGAGAGGATATTCTCTAAATATCCATCATTATATTGTAGAGCTACCTCTACCTTTATTCCATCCTTTTCTCCCGAAAAATAAATGGGGTCAGGATGCAGTACTTCTTTGCCTCGGTTGAGATAAGAAACTAAAGCAGAAATCCCTCCTTCAAAATGGTAGACCTTTTCCTGTTCTTGCGTTTTGTCACGAAAAACAATGGTTAACCCGGGGTTCAGAAAAGCCAATTCTTTAAGCCGTTGAGATATTATATCCCCATGGAAATGGGTATCGGGGAAAATTAAAGGGTCAGGCTTAAAATGAATCACAGTTCCGGTGTGCTCACTAACTCCCACTTCTTTTAGCTCTCCCTGAGGCTTACCCCGTTCATATCTCTGCCTCCACACTTTTCCCTCCCGATGAATTTCCACCTCCAGCCATTCAGAAAGAGCATTAACTACTGATACCCCCACTCCATGCAGGCCTCCAGAGATCTGATAAGCTGTTCCTCCAAATTTCCCTCCGGCATGCAGGCGAGTTAAAACCACTTCTACTGCCGATTTACCCACGGCCTCGTGTATTTCTACCGGTATACCTCGCCCATCATCAACTACTCTCACACTATCATCCTCGAGAATAGTCACTTCAATCCGGCTACAGAAGCCCATCACCGCCTCATCAATACTATTATCTACCACTTCAAACACTAAGTGATGTAGCCCCTCCACTCCCACGTTACCGATATACATACTGGGACGTTTTCTGACCGCCTCTAACCCTTCCAGAACCTGGATGTCACTTGCTCCATAATCTCGATTTTTTTTCTCTACCAAAACTTTATCACCTCAATAGCGACATTGAATTTTGATTTTTTTTACCTCTAATCCCTCCTCCTTATAGCGAAGGAGAATATCCGGTATACACTTTTTCACTTCTAAAGTCCACAGTGGGTCATCCACCTCCAAATAAAGGACTCCCTCTTGTAATCTGACAGGACGACAAAAATCAGCTAACTGGGGAAACCACTCCCCAAAACGGGAAAGTAAAATAAAACTGTGTAACTGAGGGAAAAGCCCCTCTTTTTTTAAGAAATCTTCCAGCGCCTCTCTTAGAGGAGTAGGCTTACCAAAGAAAGGTTTAACCTCTTTTTTCCCCATTTATTCCCCTCTTTCAATCCTTCCCCCCTCCACCCGGAAAAAAGAGAGGGGATAAGAACCTTTTAGTTCTTTCACTTCTTCCTCTTCAGTAGTAGTTAAGAATACCTGACTCCCGTCTTTAATCTTCTGCCACAGAAGATTTCTCCTTTTTCTATCCAGTTCAGAGAAAATATCATCCACCAGTATTACTACTTCTTTCTGATAAAAAGATTCCGCCATAGAAGTCTCTGCTAAGCGTAAAGAAATAGCCATCCTTTTTTTCTCTCCTTGAGAAGCAAAATCCCGGGCTTCTCTACCCCGGAGGAGAAATACTATTTCGTCTCGATGAGGACCAAAAAGAGTCATTCCTCTTTCCCTTTCTTCTTCATTTACTCTTTCTCTGGCTTTGCGCAAACCCTCTTCTATTCCTTCTTCCCACCGGTAGCCTGAAGAACGATAGGCCACCTGAAGTGAAACATCCTCTCCTGAGAGCTCCCGATGAAAGCCTTGAAAGTAAGGAACGAACTGGTGGAGGTATCGGATACGGGTTTCTACCACTTTTGCACCACAACTGATTAATTTCTCTCCATATATTTCAAGAAGTTCAGAAGGAGAGTGCTCCCGGAGGAGGAAATTACGGCGATAGAGGAGTTTTTCATACTCTCTGAGCTCTCCGCCATAAGAAGGGGAAAGAAAAGAAATAGCCTCATCTAGAAAATCTCTCCGTTTCTGAGGAGGGCCTTCTATAATTTCCTGGTCCTGAGGAAAATAACCCACGAGAGGAAGAGACGTTCTCCGAGTTTCTCTCTTTCCATCTCTTTTCCATTCCTTTTTTCCCTCTTTTTTTACTACTACTTCCCGGGTAAAATGGAGATTTTCTTCCCGGATTTGAGCTCTCAGGTAAGAAAATTCTTTTCCCCACCTTATCATTTCCTCGTCCCTTGCCCGGCGGGGAGATACCCCCCGAGCTAAGAGAAATAAAGCCTCCAAAAAATTAGTCTTTCCCTGAGCATTATCTCCCCCTAAAACCAGGACTTTCTCTGGAAAAGATAGTTCTACTTTCTCTAAATTTCTCCAGTTGACCAGCTCTATTTTCTCTAAATACATTACTACTCCTTGATTTCTACCGGCATCAGAATATATTGTAGAGATTCTCCCTCTCCTTTTAACCTTGTCGGGGTGACTTGTCCACTTATCTCCAGAGTCGCTTTCTCTTCATCGAAGGCTCGGAGAACCTCTAAGAGATACCGAGCATTAAAAAATATCTTTATCTCTTCTCCTTTTATCTCTGCTTCTACCTCTTCTTTAGCTATCCCCACTTCTCCAGAGGAGGAAATCTCTATTTTTCCCTCCCCAATTAAGAGCCCTACTATTGGACTTTCAGGAGAAACAACCAATGATACTCTCTCTAAGGATTTTCTAAACTCTTCTTTAGAAAAAGATACCTGAGTTATAAAGCTCTGCGGAATAACTCTTTTATAATTGGGGTATTCTCCTTCAATGAGACGAGAAAAAAGGGAGAGGTTTGCCCACTGAAAAAGAATTTCTCCTGTACCAGGAAAAATCTTTACTTCTCCCTCAGCGAGGCGAATAATTTCTATAATCGCTTTCAAAGGGAGAATGTATTCAGCTCCTCCTCCTTTCCTTGTTTCTATGCTACATATGCTCAAGAGGTGGTCATCACTTGCTACTAAACTTAACTTCCCCTCTTCCTCAAAATGGAATAACACTCCCGTCAGAGGAAGGTTATTCTCATCTTTTGAAGCCGTAAAATAAACTTTCATCAATCCTTCTTTGAGTTTCTCTCCAGAAATAGAAGAAATTTCAGTAGAAGGAGGAGGAAAAAGAGGAAAATCATCAGGAGGAAAGCTAGACAATTTATAATAACTTTTTCCTCCTTTAATTTCAGAGTTACCATCAGGTAGAGAAATAATCTCTAATTCTGAACTATCTAAGCTCTTTACCAGATTATATAATACTTTACCCGGTAAAACTGCACTTCCCTCTTCCTTGACTTCTACCGGACAGTATGAGGTAATACCTACCTCCAGGTCAGTAGCAGTTAGTTTCGCAAAACCATTCTTCGCTTCTAGAAGTATCCCTGATAGAGCAGGATAAGGAGGACGAGAAGGTACTACTCGATATACTTTACCTAGTACTCTTCTAAACTCTTCAGTTTTAATTATTGTATCCATACTTTTTCTCCCCAAGTTTTTCTCTCCTATTACTATTATTTTTTAAATATAAAAAAACTAATAGTAGTAACAGAGAAAATTTATTTTGTTAAGAAGTAACTAATACTTATTATTCATTTACTTTTTCTTCTCTTAATAACCTGAACACAATCCCGGGATAAGTGGTTGGTAAACTGTAGTTAACTTTTCTCTCTCTTTAATTTTTCTATTAATCCACTGATTTCTTGAAAAAGTTGTGGATTACTATCTATATCACTCTTGACTTTCTCCCAGGCATAAAGGACAGTAGTATGGTCCCTTCCTCCAAATTCCTCACCGATAGAGGGAAGAGAATAGTTGGTCAGTTCTCGGGCCAAGTACATAGCAATTTGCCGGGGGTAAGCCACTTCTTTAGTCCTTTTCTTCGCTTTCATGAGAGCAGGTTTAATATTAAAGTATTCTGCTACCACTTTCTGAATTGATGAGATAGGAATTGACGAAGTTTCTTGCTTAGGTAAAAGGTCCTTTAGCACTTCCTGAGCTACTTCCAAAGTGGGAGTTATTTTATTTAAGTCACAGAAAGCTTTAATTCTTACTAAAGCTCCTTCTAACTCTCTGATATTGGAAGGAATATTCATAGCTATAAAATAAATAATATCGGAAGGGAGCTCGAGCCTCTCCAACTCTGCCTTTTTACTCAAAATAGCAACCCGGGTTTCTAAATCTGGAGGTTGAATGTCAGCTATTAACCCCCACTCAAAACGAGAACGAAGACGATCTTCTAGGGTAGGAATTTCTTTAGGTGGTCTATCACTGGTTAGGACAATTTGTTTAAATGCCTCATGAAGAGTGTTAAAGGTATGGAAAAACTCTTCTTGAGTTCTTTCTTTTCCAGCTAAGAACTGAATATCATCGATGAGGAGGATGTCTACATGGCGATATTTATGGCGAAAAGCTTCTGTCTGGTCATCTCTAATAGAATTAATTAATTCGTTGGTAAACTTCTCTGAAGAGGCATAAACTATCCGTACTCTAGGGTCCTTACTCAAAATATGATGGCCTATAGCATGCATAAGGTGAGTTTTACCCAGTCCTACTCCCCCGTAAATAAACAGAGGGTTATAAGAGTGAGCAGGATTTTCGGCCACAGCCATAGCGGCAGCGTGAGCAAATTTATTACTATTTCCCACTATAAAAGTAGAAAAAGTATAACGAGGGTTAAGGCTGAGTTTTTCTTCTTCTTTTACAGAAGAAAAACTCAAGATTTCTTCTTCTTTTACAGAAGAAGGTTTTACTACCAACCCGATTTCTAATCCGGAAAAATTCGTTCCAGCTGCTTTTTGAAAAGCATAACGAATAGCTTCTACGTATTTCTTTTCTATCTTTTCTTTAGATAACTCACTCGGTACGGCTATGGTGAGCCGCTGGTTGAGCAAAGATAAGGGCTGGATATTCTCCACCCAGGCACGATATTCCGGCACGGAAATTTGTTTTTCTAATAGAGATAGAGTTTTTATCCACAAACCCTCTAACTCTTCTGGAGAGACTTTCATGGCCTTGATCTCCCATTTTTATTTTTTTCATCCCCCAGTTTTCCACAGGTAATTTTACCTGTTAGATTAAATTATAACCTCGGAAATAAAGGAAAAAATATTTTTTTCTTTCTCTTCCCTTGTAAAAGAGGGGATCATTTTTTTGCTTTTTAATTTAACCATAAATACAAATTTCTGGCAAGTTATTCACAGCTTATCAACTTTTGTGGATAACTGTAAGAACAAGAAAAATTATTTCCTTTTTAATAGAACTGAGTTAATATTAAAAGCTGAAAGTCTCTATAAAGTTTTTTCTTAAATTGCCGATTTGTATTGTTGAAAAAGTATTTTTTAACTGAGCTAGAGAAAGTTTGAGAGGGAGGGAAAAACCTTGCAGATTAAAACAAAAATTTCTTTAGGTTTTATTGTTCTTACTCTGGCAGCATTAGCTATTGGAGTTATAGCTATCTTTGCTTTCTGGCAGATTAATACTTCTCTTGAAGAAGCCCAGAGTTATAACCCTTTACTTTTAGTTACTTCTCGATTGAAAGATTTGATTTCTCAAAATAGTTCTTTAGTTTCTTCTTACTTCCGGGAAGAGAATGTGGAAAACCTCAATCAAATAGAGGAAAAGTTTACTGAAATCAACAATCGCTTCTTGCTTTATCTCGAAGCACTTCGTCTGGGTACTGAATCAGAAGATTTTGAGAAGCAGCATCTCGGAGCATGGGAGAAAGAAAGCTTCCCCTATTCTCTTTCTCCTTTACCTGAAGATAGCCCTCTTTTCTCCCGGGTGCAGGAACTAAAAAATTTGCAGATCAACTATCAAGCCCGGGTGAATATGGTAAAAACTCTATGGAAACAATATCTTACTACCCAAGAAGGAAGGAACAAAAAATCTTTGGAGATGGGTGAGCCCTACGGAACTTACGGCATAATAATGCAATTCTTCCAGTTGGTGAATGACTCAGTAAAGCAGTTGATGGACCCCCTAGATAGTACTTATAACCTTCTTTTTCGTTATGCGGTCAGTGGTGACCCTGATGGACATTTAGGAAAGAATATTGATAACTCCTTTGCCAGTTTGCAAAGAGGTATAGAAAATTCTCAAGTTTTCTCTGATGAAACCAGAAAAAATATAGTTACCCAGATAGAAGATTGGAAAAACAAATGGGAAGGGTTAAAGGGTCTTTTGTTTACTGAAGAA
>DAOSVE010000146.1:0-2730 GCA_035593465.1 Candidatus Atribacteria bacterium
GTTATAAGGGGGAGGAACATTATGGTAGTTTTTGTGGTTAATTATGAAAATGAGCTAAAACCTTCTAATACAGATTCTTTGTTCCTTTCCTTGAAATTGGGGAAAGAAAAGAGTGGGAATAGAAATGGAAAATAGCGGAAAAGAATGGGATTTATTGAATAAATTAGACCAAGAAGAAGACCTTGCTCAAGAAGAGATAGTTATACTTCTTGACTGTACAGATAGAAAAATAGAAGAGCAACTTTTTCATCTTGCTGATGAAAAGAGGAAAAAGTATGTGGGAGAAGAAGTTCACCTTCGAGGTTTAGTAGAATTTTCCAATTTTTGCCGTAGAAATTGCCTCTATTGTGGATTGCGCCGGGGTAACCGGAAACTTAAAAGATATAGAATGTCTCCGGAAGAAATTTATAACCTTGCTGAAAAAATCGCTCTACAGGGGCTGAAAACCATCGTGCTTCAATCAGGAGAAGATCTCACTTATGATGCTCGGGCTTTAGCTTCTCTCATTCATCGGATTAAAAAACTCGATGTAGCAGTAACTTTAAGCATCGGAGAACGAGAGCCCTGGGAGTATGCCTTGTGGAGAGATGCCGGAGCGGATCGCTATCTCCTGAAACAGGAAACTTTTGACCGGGAGCTTTTTGCAAAGCTTCATCCTGATGATGATTTCGACCAGCGTCTGGAGTGCCAGAAAACTCTCAAGGAATTAGGATACCAGGTGGGAAGTGGGAATATGGTAGGGCTTCCCTATCAGTCTCTTCATGCCTTAGCTTTAGATATTAAAAAATTTCAGGAATGGGATTTTGACATGATTGGTATCGGTCCTTTTATCCCCAATCCTGATACTCCTCTGGGAGAGGAGATTTCCAACTCTGAGGAGAAATATATTCTCACCTTGAAAGTTCTGGCTCTCACCCGGATTCTTACCCGAACCTCTAATCTTCCCGCTACTACTGCTCTGGGAGCACTCACCTCCGGAGGAAGAGAAAAAGCCCTCTCTTGCGGAGCCAATGTTTTTATGCCCAATCTTACTCCTTCTTTTTACCAGAAAAGATACATTATCTATCCCGGGAAAGGCATCGAAGAATCCTGGGAAAATTATCTTTTAGAGGTTAAAAAAATGGTGGAGAGAGAAGGAAGGATAGTATCCACCGGCTACGGAGACCGAATTTCTCTTTCAGGAAGTGGCGAGGCGATATAACTAATTCTTTCTCGCCTCGCCACTCAATTTTTTCAAGCTCCAAATTTACCCAGGCGTAGGGCGTTAGCAAGCATCAAGCTCATAAGAGCCCGAGCCGGAAATTGCCCCAGATATCCGTGAGCGCACTCCTTTTCGGTAAAACGTATACCTGTGCTACTTCCTGCGTATTTGGAATAAAGGAGAACTGGCGAAGGATGCCAGGAATGACTGTGTAAAAGAGTGGGGGTAGAGTGGTCTCCAGTGATAGCAAGAACATCAGGACGCAGAGCAAGAATCTGGGGAATAAACTGGTCTAAATATTCTATTCTATCCACTTTTTTCTTAAAATCTCCATCTTCTCCTGCTTTATCGGTATCTTTGTAATGCAAAAAGAAAAAGTCATAATCAAACCACTTATCCCGGAGAAGTTTTACCTCATCCTGGAAATCTCCTGTTACTTCCGGGGTGTCAAAGCCAAAAAGCCGGGCAATACCTTTATACATAGGGTAAATTGCGATAGCTAAAGCCTTCACTCCATAGCGCTCCGGAAATTTTTCCAGATGCGGAGATTGAGAAAAACCACGCAATAGAATGGCATTAGCTTTAGGTTCTTTTTTGATAATCTGGTTAGCCTTCTCTAAAAAGAGCTTTAAAACTCGAGCGGTTTTTTCTGCCCCTGCATCCAGCGCCTGGGGCTCATAAGGAGGGAGCCCTTCCTTTTGAGGGTCAGTATCTCTGACATTTTCCCCTAATCCTTCCCCCCGTAGAATCAAAACAAATCTGTGCTCCATACCCGGTTTTAAGATTATTTCTACTCCTTCAATTTCTTTTATTTCCTGGGAAATCTTTTCTACTAACCGGGTACATTCTTCAGTAGAAATGCGCCCTGCTCTTCTATCTACTATAATGCCTTTCTCATCCCGGGTAGCAAAATTAGCCCGAGCAGCAATATCTCCAGCTTGAAGATGGAAACCCACCCCCAGAGCTTCTAACACTCCTCGACCGATGATAAGCTCTTCAGGATTATAGCCAAATAACCCGATGTGTCCTGGACCACTTCCCGGGGTGATACCATAGTTTACCGGAGTCATTAACCCCAGAACACTTTTCTTAGCTAATTCATCCAGGTTGGGAGTTCGAGCTGCTTCCAGCTCTGTTTGGTAACCAAAATCAGGATGGGGAACACCACCTAAACCATCAGCTATGAGAAGCACTATTTTGCTCTCTGCTTTTTTGAGAAGGCTCTTTAAATTTTCTAACACCTCAGCCATCTTAATTCTCTCCTTTCTCTTATTTTCCTCTTATATTACCACAGTTGATTCCCAAATTCCCTATTTTTTACATCTTTCCTCGTTACCTATACCAGCATAAAGGGGGCTGCCATTCCTGGCTCTTCCAAAAGAGGAAAAAGGAAATACAGAAAAAGATAAATTCCCGATTATAGTTAACCGCAAAATCCATTACAAATACTATAAAGGGGCTGTGAAGGGGCTGTGCCCCTTTATAATCCCCCTTTCTTTTTCCCTCGCCTTTAATGGAAGAACCCCACA
>DAOSVE010000147.1:0-2726 GCA_035593465.1 Candidatus Atribacteria bacterium
AAAGAAGGGCTATCAGAGGTGTGGCCTATACTCATCGTGGGAAAAGTGGGAACCGACCTCCACACCACTCGCTTTGACCCCGAAGTAGCCAAGACGCTCGCTAAAAGAGCAGCACAATATGGTTCTTTCATTAAGGGGCATTACACCGATTATGTGGAAAACCCTGAAGCCTATCCTCTCTCGGGGATGGGGGCGGCCAATGTAGGCCCGGAGTTCACCGAAGAGGAGTATAATGCTCTCGCTCAATTAGCTCAGTTAGAAGATAAATTAAAAGAAGAAAAGCTCATTGCCCGCCCTTCTTTGATTCTTCAGGTGTTAGAAAAAGAAGTGTACCAGAGTAAACGCTGGCAAAAGTGGCTAACGGAAGAAGAAAAAGGTAAAGACCTGTATGAGCTTCCTTCCTCACGCCAGAAGTGGTTGGTAAAAACCGGTTGCCGCTATATCTGGGCCCAACCTCAGGTAGTAACCAGTCGGGCTCTTCTGTATCACAACTTAGAACAAAATGGTTACCAGGGAGAAACAATGGTCCTTTTGCAGGTGGAGAAGGCTATGGATAAGTATTTCCGGGCTTTTAATCTTATAAACTTGAATGACCGCTTGAGAAAAATAATCTATCCTGTAGCAGGATAAAAAGTAAAACCACTGAGGGAAAGCTTTTCCTCAGTGCTGGGGTTTTTTGGGGGATTATAAAGGGGTGACGCCTCTTTTCGTCATTCCCGAGATCTTTAATCGGGAATCCAAATGCTTTTATTCTAAATAATATAGATTCCTGATAGAAACATTCAGGAATGACAGGTAACGGGGTGATAGAACCATTCAGGAATGACAGACAAAGAGGAAAGACACCCTCACCCTAACCCTCTCCCTTCGAGGGAGAGGGGAAAAAGATGGAGGGGTCTCCCTTCAAGGGAAAGGGGAAATATGTAGGTTTTGTCAAGGGAGAGGGAAAGAAAATCGAGATTCGCTTTTATCTTTTGTTTTTCCGGGGGTTATGAGGGGGCTTGCCCCCTCATAGTTCTTTTTACTCTGACGCCGTAGGCTGTTATTTTTTTCTTTTTTGGGGGTAATAGAGGGTCTTTTTCCCCTATAGTCAGGATTATAAAGGGGTACTCTCTCCTTTATTGTCATTGCTACTTTTCAAAAAAATATTTTCACTTATAATAGAGAAGGGAAAGTTTGAACAAAAATAGAATGCTGAAAAGGGGAAATAAAGAAACAGGAGGTGCTCGGTGGCCACACAATATGTCTTAAGTGAGTATATAGAGCAAGCAATGGCGCAAGCTATCTACGATAAACTTGAAGATGGTACCTTTGTCGGTCGAATTCCCTCTTGTAAAGGAGTTGTGGCATTTGGAGCCACACTGCGAGAATGTGAAGAATCTTTGCGTTCTACACTTGAAGATTGGATTCTGGTAGGATTGAAATTAAAGCACCCTTTGCCGGTAATTGGAGATATTGATTTAAACCAGGAGCCAGTTTGTGAGCCGATGGACACCCTGTAAAAGGAGCGATTTTATCCGACGGTTGCGCCAGCTGGGATTTGAAGGTCCTCTTTCCGGAGCTAAACATCAATTTATGCTCTATGAAAAACACCGCCTAGCAATTCCCTCCTACTTTGAATATTCTGTACCTCAACTTCGAATAATGATTAAGGAAGTGGAGAAAATCATAGGTCGGAAAATTACCGCTGATGAATGGAACCAGCTATAATAACACCAAAAGAGGTTCTCCCCCTTATTGTTCTTTTTAGTCTTACGCCACAGGCTGTTCTTCCTCGCGATGACGAGAAGGTGAACACCGTAGGCTACCAGGCGAAGCTTGCAGTAACCGCCCGGGCAGGTAATGATAGTGTACATCTATTTTATAAAAGATTTAGTCCCGAGTGGTATTATCTCTTTGATATACTCAAAGTGTTCATCAGCATGCCAGAGCTCTAGTTTTTCCCTTGCGGCAACTTGGCCAATCAGTAAATCTGGAAGAGGAACAGTCAGCCCTCGACGACGCAAGTTATAACCAAGTCGCGCTACCTCTAACCATACCTCTGGAGTGAGAGGGATTTCCTCCAGAGCTTCAAGAATTGAGCTCAAGCGGTCGAAAGCGTCTTCATCTTTTGCTCCGACTAAAAGCTCTGTTTTCACTACCCAACAGGTAAAAACTGACTCGGCCAAAAGAGCGTGCTTTACTTCGGTTTTTATAGCTTCATCTCCTTGGGGTCGAAAATAATGAATCCATACAGAAGTGTCCAGAAACACTCCCCGGCACTGGATTTTAATCATTTCCTTTCCTTTGGGCTGCTTCTCTCCAGGAGGCAAAATCTTCCGGAGTCCAGTCTACGAGGTCTGACCCAGCCAGGCTTTGCAGCTCAAGGAGTTGATGTTTCTTTATTAGTTCCCCTAAGGCAAGTTCAATTACTTCCCGTTTGTGCTTCTTGCCCGAGAGCCGCATGGCCTCGTCGAGGAGTTCGGAATCAATAGATATTGTGAATCTACTCATCACACACCTCCAAAGCATCATAATTTGCACTATTACTATACACCATTTATTCGTGTAAAGCAAATTACCAAATTTTCTCCCGCCTGGGAGGGGGAAGTTGCTGAGGAAAAGTATTTTTTGAGGAAAGACACCCTCACCCTAACCCTCTCCCTTCAAGGGCGAGGGGAAAAAGATGTAAAGCTCTCCCTTCGAGGGAGAGGGGAAATATGTAGGTTCCGTCGAGGGAGAGGGAA
>DAOSVE010000021.1:0-22278 GCA_035593465.1 Candidatus Atribacteria bacterium
CTCTTCTCAATGGAAGACTGGATATTTTCTGGGATGCTTTTCTTCATCTTATAGGCCCGGTTTTAACTTTGACTTATGTCCAATTTGCTTTTATTTTGCGCATTACTCGCTCTTCTATGTTAGAAGTGTTGCAGAAAGATTATGTTCGTACCGCTCGAGCTAAAGGATTGGATGAGCGGGTGGTAATTAATAAACACGCTCGGCGGAATGCTCTCATTCCTGTAGCCACAGTAAGCGGGCAGACTATTATCGGTCTTTTAGCCGGAGCAGTAATTGTAGAAACTATTTTTAATCGTACTGGTATTGGAAGTTTTATGTCTTTAGCTGCTCAGCAGCTGGATTACGCCTCTATTATGGGGGGAACTCTATTCTTCGGGTTTATACTGGTGTTAGGAAATCTGATAGTGGATATCTCTTACGCTTTTATTGACCCCCGGGTGAGGTTAGAGTAGTTGATGAATAAAGAAACTCGGCGTATATTCAGGAGATTGTTTTCCAATACTTCTGCTATTTTAGGTTTTGTTTTGCTTATTTTCTTTGTGGTGGTGGCAATATTCGCTCCTTTTATTGCTCCACCTCCTCCTAATAAAGATCCTTATATTATGCCCATTGTTACTTGGAGCTCTAATCCCCTTCCTCCTTCTCCTGAACATCCTTTTGGAGTGGCGGGGAAGCGAGATATATTTTATGGAGTGGTATGGGGAACTCGCACAGCTTTCCGGGTGGGAATCGTTGTGACTTTAATTTCTACTGTTTTAGGGCTTGTAGTAGGGTCTGTGGCTGGATATTTTGGGAAACTATGGGATGAAGTTTTGATGAGGATCACCGACATATTTATGGCCATTCCTTTTTTGGTGGCGGCTATGGTTTTGACCACTATTCTGGGGACAGGATTAGACAAGGTAATGATGGCTATGACAGTGTTTAGCTGGATGGGTCCTGCCCGCCTCATTCGAGGAAATATCCTGCAAGTTAAAGAAGAACAATTCGTTTTGGCAGCTAAAGCTTTAGGAGTCAGTGATTTTTCTATCATTCTTCGTCATGTTTTACCTAATACTATTTTTCCGGTTTTAATCCAAGCTTCTATGCGTATGGGGTCTTTGGTTATTACTGCTGCGGCTTTGAGTTTTTTGGGAGTGGGAGCTCCTCAGGGTTATGCTGATTGGGGAGCACTCTTGAATTATGCTCGAAACTGGATGTTAGGGGGACAGGGAGAAGCTCTTAAATACTGGTATATGACCGTGTTTCCTGGTTTAGCCATGGTGCTTTTTGTGTTGGCCTGGAATTTAGTAGGAGATACCCTGCGAGACGCTTTTGATCCTCGTCTGAGGTTATAAATATGGAAGAAAATAATTTACTTTTACAAGTCCAGGATTTAAAAGTTTATTTTTATACTGAAGAGAAAGAAGAGCTGAGAGCAGTAGATGGAGTGAGTTTTTATCTTAAAGAAGGGGAAACTATAGCTTTAGTGGGGGAGTCAGGATGTGGTAAAAGCGTTACTTCTTTAGCTATTCTGCGGTTGATTGATTCTGATGGAAAGATTCAGGGAGGGAAGATAATCTTAGAAGGCAGGGATTTGCTTTCTCTTTCAGAAAAAGAGATGCGAGAAATTAGAGGTAGAGATGTCTCTATGATTTTTCAGGAGCCCTCTTCAGCTCTGAACCCAGTGTATACTATAGGAGACCAGATAATGGAAGCGATAATTTTACACCAGAATCTTTCTCGACCTCAAGCTCGAAAAGCAGCAGAGGAAGTACTCAGGCTGGTGGGTATTCCCGAAGCTCATAAAAGGTTAGATGAATATCCTCATGAGCTTTCAGGAGGAATGAAGCAGAGAGCCATGATTGCCATGGCTTTGTCTTGCCATCCTAAAATTTTAATTGCTGATGAGCCTACTACTTCTTTGGATGTTACCATTCAGGCTCAGATTCTGGAATTAATTGAAGAATTGCAGCGACAGCTTAATATGGGAGTGATTCTTATCACTCATGATTTAGGAGTGGTAGCTGGTATGGCAGAGAGAGTGGTGGTTATGTATGCTGGAAAAGTAGTGGAAGAAGGAAGTCGCCGGGATATATTCCATAACCCCTCTCATCCTTATACCTGGGGACTTCTGCATTCTATACCTCGTCTGGATGTTAAACAGGAAAAATTGGCTATCATTCCCGGGGTAGTTCCTGACCCTCTTAATTTTCCTTCTGGTTGCAGGTTTCGCAATAGATGCCCCTTAGAAGATGAAATGTGTCTTACTGAGCCAAAACGGTGTGAAATAGAAGACCAGCATTATGTATATTGCCATCATTATTCTCAGATAGAGATGTTAAAAACTCGGGGTTTTGAACAATGAGCGATGCTCCCCTATTGCAAGTACAGAATTTGAAAAAGTATTTTCCCATTAAAGCAGGAGTTTTCCGAAGAACTGTAGGATGGGTTAAAGCAGTGGATGGGGTGAGTTTTGAAGTTTTGCCCGGAGAAACTCTGGGTATAGTGGGAGAATCAGGTTGTGGGAAGAGTACTCTGGGAATGACTATTATGCGGCTTTATGAGCCCACTGCAGGAAACATAGTTTTTCAGGGACAAGATATCTCTTCTTTGCCGGCTTCTCAGCTAAAAAGCATTCGGCGAAACATTCAAATGATTTTCCAAGACCCTTTCACCTCTTTGGACCCTCGCATGCATATTGGTTCTATAGTGGAAGAAGGCATGAAAGTGCATCGTATAGCTTCCTCTCCTGAAGTTCGGCGCAGAGCACTGGATTTACTAGAAAAAGTGGGTTTAGGAGCGGAATATTTTTCTCGTTATCCCCATGAATTTTCCGGAGGTCAGAGGCAGAGAATTGGTATTGCGAGAGCCTTAGCTCTCAATCCTCGTTTAGTGGTGGCAGATGAGCCGGTTTCTTCGCTAGATGTTTCGGTTCGCTCTCAAATTTTAAACTTATTAAAAGACTTAAAAAGAGAATATCAACTGACTTATATTTTTATTTCTCACGATCTGGCAGTGGTGAGGCAGATCTGCAACCGAGTTATGGTTATGTATTTAGGAAAGGTAGTGGAAATAGCAGACGGAGATGTTTTCTTTTCCTCTCCTTCTCATCCTTACAGTGTAGCTTTAATTTCTGCTGTGCCGGTTCCCGATCCCGATTATGAAGTTAAACGAATTATTTTGAGTGGAGATGTCCCCAGTCCTATTAATCCTCCCCCGGGATGTCGTTTCCATACCCGCTGTCTGGTGGCTCAAGAGGTGTGCTCCGAAGTAGAGCCGGCTCTGGAGGAAAGAGGAGAAGGCCACTGGGTAGCCTGCCACTTTCCGGGTAGCTTATCCTGGGAAAGAGTTTAAAGTAATTGACTAAGATGAATAAATATGGTATGTTTTTGAACCATCCAAGAAAGAAGCTAGGGAGGCGATAAGTATAGAAGTAAAATACCGCGTCAACCATCAAATTGGAGCGCGGGAAGTACGATTGATTTCTCCGGAAGGAGAACAGTTAGGAGTCGTTCCTTTAAAAAAAGCCCTGGAAATGGCTGAAGAGGCTGGTTTAGACCTGGTAGAAGTGGCTCCTGATGTTCACCCTCCTGTATGCCGGATAATGGACTATGGAAAGTTCAGATATGAAAAGGAGAAAAAGATTAAGCTTTCCCGCAAGAAGCAGAAAACTTCTGAACTGAAGCAACTTAACTTAAGGCCTAAAATTGATCAGCATGATTATCAGGTAAAACTTAAAAATGCCATTCGCTTCTTAGAAGATGGCGATCGGGTAAAAATAATGGTCAGGTTTCGAGGGAGAGAAGCAGCTTTTCATGAGAGAGGAGAAGAACTCTTAAAGAAAATGATAGCTGACTTAGAAGAAGTAGGGAAAGTGGAGCAGGATATAAAATATGAGGGGCCCCATCTTACGGTTACCTTAGCCCCTAAGAAGTGAGGAGGAATGAACATGCCTAAGATGAAAACCCATCGTGGTGCAGCGAAACGATTTAAAATTACCGCTACTGGTAAAATAAAAAGAGGACAGGCAGGGAAAAGTCATCTTCTGGCTCATAAAGATAGAGATAGAAAGAGGAGACTTAAAAAATCTGTTATCCTGGATAAATCAGACGAAAAAAGAGTGCGAAAATTGCTTGCCCGTGCTTAAAAGGAGTGAATGAACTATGCCTAGAGCAAAAAGTAGTGTAGCTTCTCGAGAGAGAAGAAAGAAAATTATGAAATCAGCTAAAGGTTATCGGGGAGCTCGTTCTCGTTCTTACCGAAGAGCTAAAGAGCAAGTCATGAGATCCCAGGCTTATGCCTATCGAGACCGAAGAAACCGCAAGCGAGATTTCCGCCGTCTATGGATTGTGCGAATAAATGCTGCAGCAAGAGAAGAAGGAATGAGTTATAGTAAGTTTATGGGAGCTCTCCGTAAAGCAGGAATAAATCTGGACCGGAAAAACCTCTCCCATTTAGCTATTGTTGACCAGGAAGCCTTTCAGAAACTGGTAGAAATAGCTAAATCTCAGCTTTAAATCCTTTGATTTTGCTCTTTCATCCTGAAAAATTGGGAACTATCAATAGTGTTCCGATTGTTTTTATGGGAATGGAGGAAATATTTTGCAGGAATTAGAAGAATACCGGGAAAGTTTTCAGAAAGAGATAGAAAAAGTTCGTACCCTTAGTGACTGGAATTCTTTAAAAGGTAAATATATAGGGAAAAAAAGCCGGTGGGGGGAATTTTTAGGCAAGCTGAAAGAATTGCCTGCGGAGGAGAAAAGAGTCTGGGGCAAAAAAATTAACCAGCTTAAGAAAGAAATGGAAGAACTGCTGGAAGAAAAATACCAAGAGCTTCTCTCCATCGAGGAAAAATTAGAGATTGATATTACTCTTCCGGGAAAGAAAGGGTGGTCAGGTTCTTTTCATCCTGTTTTCCTTACCCGGGATTGGATTTTAGCTATTTTTCAGAGTCTGGGGTTTCGAATAGAAGAAGGGCCAGAGGTAGAAACTGAGTTTTACAATTTTGAAGCTCTGAACATTCCTCCTGACCATCCTGCTCGAGATGACCAGGATTCTTTTTATCTGGCTCCCGGTTATTTACTCCGCACTCACACTTCTCCTGCTCAAATCCGGGTGATGGAAAAATTAAAACCTCCTTTTAAAGTGGTGGTTCCGGGAAGGTGTTATCGCCGGGATGCCTTTGATGCTACTCATAGCCCTGTATTTCATCAAGTAGAGGGCTTAGTGGTAGCTCGAGATATTTCTATGGGAGACCTGAAGGGTACTTTAGAAACTTTTGTGCGTCGTTTTTTTGGCGAGGAGAGAAAAATAAGATTCCGCCCGGGATATTTTCCTTTTACCGAACCTAGTGCAGAAGTGGATGTTTCCTGTGGAGTGTGTGGGGGAAAGGGTTGTCGTTCCTGTGGATATAGTGGGTGGTTAGAAATTCTGGGAGCTGGTCTAGTTCATCCTCAGGTTTTTGTCCACGCTGGTTGTAGCTCTCAAGATGTGCGAGGCTTTGCCTTTGGCCTGGGGGTAGAGCGAATTACCATGCTTAAATTCGGTATAAAAGATATAAGGTGGTTCTGGGAAAACGATATGCAATTTCTGGAGCAGTTCAATATTTTTTAGGCGAGGCCGATACCTTTATGAGGATTTCTTATAATATTTTAAAAAGGTTTTTACCTGGTTTAGATATCCCTCAAGAAGAATTAGCTCCTCTTCTTACCGAGCAAGGGTTAATGGTGGAGAGAACCTGGAAAGTGAAAGAATTATTTCCCTTTCCTTTAGTGGTAGCCACTTTAAAAAGAATAAATAAAGGGATACTTTATTCCGAAGGGGAAATTCATTATCAGGGACGGGTGTGGAAAATAAAAGTAAATAACTGGGGGATGCCTGAGGAAGGAAGTAAAATAATATTAGGCATGGAAGGAGAAGTGCCTCATTTTTTACCCTGGGGAGGGGAGGGAAAAGAAGAGATAATAGATTTTCTGATTACTCTTCCTTTTCCCGCAGAAGAAGGAGAAGAAGTCTCTGCTCTTCTTTTGGGTGATGATATAGTTCTGGATGTAGAAATTACAGCTAATCGGGGAGATTGTCTTTCTTCTCTAGGGCTGGCGCGTGAGGTGGGGGCAAAATTGGGTTTAGAGTGGCAAATTCCTCCGGTCAGCTATGAAGAAGCCGATACCCCCTCCGATTTCAGTCTGGAAAATCAAGCGCCAGACCTCTGTCCTTATTACACCGGGAAGCACCTGGTAAAACTTTCTATTCGACCTTCTCCCTGGTGGGTTGTGAAAGAGCTTTCTTTTTTAGGTTTGAGACCGATCAATAATGTGGTGGATTTTACTAACCTGGTAATGATGGAGATTGGCCAGCCTTTGCATGCTTTTGATGCCTCGGTAATTAAAGGACGAAAAGTAGTGGTAAGAAGGGCAGAAGAAGGAGAAAAACTGATCACCCTTGATGGAATAGAAAGAGAATTATCTTCAGGGATGCTGGTGATAGCTGATGCTGAGCGTCCCATAGGCCTCGCGGGGATAATGGGGGGTAAAGAAAGTGAAATTACTTCTTTCACTTCCGAGGTATTTTTGGAAGCAGCAATTTTTGATCGGGTGGCAGTTAGGAAAACAGCTAAAGCTCTGGGTCTGAGAACTGAAGCTTCTGCTCGTTTTGAGCGAGGAGTAGACCCGGAAAGAGTAATTTATGCTTCCGGTCGGGTACTTCAGCTTTTGGGAAAAGACGGAGAATCTGCTCCGGGTTGGTTTATAGCGGGCACTCCTCCTCGGGAAGAAAGGGAAGTATCTTTTTTTCCGGAGGAGGTAGAGAAAACTCTGGGCTGTTCTATAAAAAGGGAAGAGATGATAAAAATTCTGGTCGGGTTAGGTTTTGGGATAAAGTCTCTTCCTGGAGAAGAAACAATTCAGGTTAAAGTTCCCAGCTGGCGGAGTGATATTTATCTTCCTGTGGACATTGCCGAAGAAGTAGGTCGGATATATGGTTACGATAAGATTATCTCTTGTCTTCCTCAGTTTTCTTTTGACCCTGGAAACCAGGATAGTAATACCCTGAAAGAAGAAAAGCTGAGGAGACACCTGGTAGATAAAGGTTTGAAAGAGATAATAAGCTTCCCCCTGATTAGTCCCCGATTAGTGGAGTTATGGGGAGAAAAGGAAGAGCAGATAGAAATAAAAAATCCTCTTTCTCAAGAGCAATCTTATCTTCGCCCCTGTCTTCTTTTATCGGCGCTTGAGGTTTTAAAAGTTAATATCACCCGGGGGAGAAATAACTGGGGATTATTCGAAACAGGAAAGGTATTTCGAAAGGGAGTAGATACTCCTTTTCAGGAAGAGAAAAGGCTGTTTATAGCTTTAACCGGTTATTCATTACCTCCTCTGTGGCAGAGAGGTGGAGAAGTAGACATTTTTTTACTTAAGGGTCTAATAGAGGAGCTTTTGGAGATAGCTGGTTTTAGCCGGGAAGAAGTTCGTTTTGAAAATGACGGAGGATTAGCTTTAGAACCTTCTTGTTCTTTTCGGGTAAAGATTTCCGGAAAAGAGGCAGGAAGAGGAGGTCTTTTATCTTCTTCCTGGGTCAGGGAATTGGGGTTCTGGGGTAAAATATACGTGGCAGAGCTTAGCCTGGATTTGTTAACTGCAGGAGAGGGAAAAGTTTTCCGGCTAAAAGAAGTAGTTACCTTTCCTTCTATAGCCCGGGATATTTCTATTCTGGTAGATGAGACTACAAAATGGGGAGAAATAGAGGAGATGGTGAAGCGCACTATCTCCAGGGAAAAAATGGAAGTAGAAGAAATAGAAATTTTTGACCTTTTTAAAGGAGAGAATGTCCCTGAGGGTAAGAAAAATTTTTCTTTCCGGATTATTTTTCGCTCCCCGGAGAGGACTTTAAATGATGAAGAAGTGGATAAATGGGTGCAAAAAATTAAAGCGGACCTCAAAGAAAAAAGGGGTCTACTTCTGCGGGAGGAACTGGTGAATTTTTGACCGTAGATTGGTATTCTATCATAGGCCTGGTAATACTGGGTATCAATATTATAAGAAGTGCTTTCCGGGGCTTTAGCAAGGAGGTTCTGGGATTAGCCGGTTTCCTGGGTGGCGTGGTGATAGGTTTACAATACTATCCTGTAATAGGTGGTTTTTTCGCTCATTTGTTCGGTAGATACTATATCTGGTTTTCTCCTCTGGGTTTTTTGCTACTTTTTCTGCCTCTGGTATTAGCTTCCTCCTGGTTGGGGGTACGCTTCCGAAGGGTATTTCAAAACCTAGATATAACCTGGATAGATTCAATTCTGGGCTCGTTTGCAGGAATAGCCAAAGGAATTTTATGGGCTTTAATTCTCACTCTTTTACTTCTCAATCTTTCCTATTTTCCGGTGGTAAACCAGCTTATTTATCGTTCTTCTTTTTATCTTCGACTGATTCAACCTTTATTGGTTTATTTATATGAATGGGTATTGAAGATTCCTCATCTTCAATTTCTACAGGGAATTTTGCAAAAAGGAATAGGATGGGTATAAGGCTTTCTCCTTTAGTTCTCGAAACTTTCGACTTTGATAAGATTGTAGAACGTCTGGTATCTTTTTGCTCTTCTTCTCCTACGGAAGAGTTAGCTCGTTCTATTGCTCCTTTTTCCCCTGAAGAGGTGGATCTTAAAACTCAAGAAGCCCGGGAAGCCCTGGATATGATTCAATTTGATGGGTCTTTGAGTCTTCGAGGATTACCTGACCTTCGCTCTCTTTTTCCCCGGATAGAGGTGGTGGATGCTTCCCTTAGTCTGGAAAATTTAATGGAGGTTTTGCGTTTTTTCCGATTGACCCTGGAAACCCGGGAAGAGGCGAGAGAGCGAAAAATAAAAGAGAAATACCCTTCTCTTTCTTTTTACTTTGATAAAATAAAAGATTTCCGTCCTCTGGTAAAAAAAATGGAGAAAGTGATTTCTAAAGAGGGCTACATCTTAGATACAGCAAGTGATAGGCTCTGGGAACTGAGAAAAAAAGCAAAAATTCTCCAGAATAGAATTGGTAGAGAATTAGAAGAAATGCTTAATAGTTCTCAATTAGCTCCTCTTCTTCAGGATAGAAATTATACCCAGAGAAGGGGACGGTATGTCATTCCGTTGAAAATTCAATATCGCAATGCTATAGATGGTTTGATAATAGATTATTCTTCTAGTGGTTCAACTGTTTTCATTGAGCCAGCCAGAATTTTGGAACTGGACAACGAACTGGAATTGAATCGACTGCAGGAAGAAGAAGAAATTGCTCGTTTACTCCGCGAGCTAACTTCTGAACTTCGCCCTTTTTTAGAAGAGATAAAGGAGACTTATGACGCTTTAATTTATCTGGATTTACTGCAAGCTAAAGCCAATTTAGGTAAATCATGGAAAGGGAAAGTCCCCGAGTGGGGAGAAAAGTTAGTAATTCGTGGTGGTCATCATCCTTTACTGGGGGAAAAGGCAGTCCCTTTTGATCTGGAATTGTCTCCTGATAAATCTATTTTGGTGATAAGTGGACCGAATGCTGGAGGTAAAACAGTTCTTTTGAAAAGCGTGGCTTTGGTAGTTTTTTTGACTTTCTGTGGCATTCCTCCGCCTTTAGAGGAAGGTTCGTCTCTTCCTTTATACCGCTACCTTTTTGTAGATATTGGTGACCATCAAGACCTGGAAAACGAATTAAGCACTTTTACCTATCGTCTGAGCAGTTTAAAAAAAGCATTGCAGGAAGCTGAAAGTCCGGCATTATTTTTAATTGATGAATTAGGAGGAGGAACAGACCCGGAGGAAGGTTCTGCTTTAGCCATAGCCATTCTTCAGTATCTTCAGAAAAGAGGGGTTACTACTCTCGTGACTACCCACCTTCCAGCGGTGAAACAATATGCTTTCCAGGAAGAGGGTGCAATTCCGGCATCTTTAGCTTTTGACCCCCGGACTTTAGAGCCTACTTATCGATTGGTAGTGGGAGAAATTGGACCCAGCTATGGAATTCATATTGCCGAAAGAGTGGGTATTCCTGCGGAGATAATTCAAAATGCCATTACTATTGTAGATAAAAGGGAGTGGGAGTTTAATCAGCTCCTCCTTTCCCTCTCCCAGCGCCGGGAGGACCTGGATAGGTTGGCGAGAGAATATGAAAATAAGTTAAGAGAGCTAAGGGAAAAAGAAGAAGAATTGAGACACAAAGAAAAAGAACTGGAAAAGAAGAGAGAGAAAATAGAAAAAGAGGAAAGAGAAGAGTTTGCTGATTATCTTCGCCAAACTCAGAGAGAGATATCTCAGCTGGTAGGAAAATTGAGAAAAGAGGAAAGATTGGACCAGGAAGAATATCAAAAGCTAAAAAAGCGCTTGGGAGAAGAGAAAAAGCGGTGGGAAGAATTAGCTAAAAATGTAATGGTTTCCTCTCCTGAGGAAAATTGGCAGGAGGGAGAAACGGTCATAGTGGATTTTCTCAAACAAAAAGGTAAAATCATTTCTCTGGATTTCAAGAAGAAAGAAGCAGTGGTGGAAATAGAAGGAAGGAAAGTTAAAACTTCTTTTTCTCACCTGGAGAAGACAGAAAAAGAGGAGGACGATTCGCCTTTGTTTGCTGCTATTAATTCTTCGCCTTTACCTCAGGTTAAAAACCAAATAGAAATAAGAGCACTCAGGTGGGAAGAGGCCTGGGAAAAGTTAGAAAAATATTTTGACCAAGTAATTATTGCTGGATTTCATACTGTTTATATCATTCACGGAAAAGGAGAGGGAATTCTCCGTGAAGCTACTCATCAATTTTTGCACGATAACCCCTATGTGGAAAGCTTCCGTTTAGGGTATCCAGAAGAAGGAGGAATTGGAGTTACCGTAGTCACTCTTAAATATTAATTCCCCGTACACTCCCTACACCACTCCTCAGGTTCCGTTCCTGCTTTAAAAGGAACGGTAACTGTCTTGCATCCAGGAGATGGTAACTTTCCGCTTTTTATACATACCTTTACTTCTCTTACTCCCGGAGGAGGGTAAAAATCGTGAATCGGAATATCTTTATGAGCCTCCTTCATTACCTTAGAAAACAAAGGAGCAGCTATTACTCCTCCAGTTTTTCGTGGACCTAGGGGGGTACGGTCATCATTACCTAAGTATATTCCGCAAACCAGATCGGGAGTGAAACCTACAAACCAGGCATCGATGAAATCTTCGGTACTTCCGGTTTTACCCCCTGCTGGCCGGTCTATTCTGGCTGCCGTGGCTGTTCCTCGCTCTATTACCCCCTGTAGGAGGCGAGCCATGATGTAGGCCGTGTCTTCTGATAGAGCTCGGCGTAAAACTCTTTGGCTCTCATAGAGAACTTCTCCGGAAAAATTTTCTATCCGTACAATGGCAATAGGTTCAGGAACCAGGCCTCTGTTGGCAAAAGTACAATAAGCATTGGTTAACTCTAAAAGATTCACTTCTGAAGTTCCTAAAGCCAGGGATAAGTCTCGACGAAGGTCACTCTTAATTCCCATTTTGCGAGCATAGCTTATTACTTTATCCACCCCGGTAGTCTGGAGAAGTTTTATCCCGATTATGTTTACCGATTTTTCTAAAGCTTCTCTTAAGGTGATAGGGCCATTAAAAGTTTTTTCGTAGTTTTGAGGTTTCCAACCATTGGGGAAAGTTAGCGGCTCATCTACCAGAACCGTACTGGGTGTAAAACCGCTATCCAGGGCAGCAGAATAAATGAAGGGCTTAAAAGTGGAGCCGGGCTGGCGGTAAGCCTGTACCGCCCGATTAAATTTACTTTCGTCATAATCTCTTCCCCCCACCATAGCTTTGATATATCCGGTTTGAGGTTCAATACACAGAATAGCCCCTTGATATCCGCTTTCTTTTAAAGCCTGGTTGGCTATTTTCTGAATGTCTAAATCTATGGTGGTGTATATTTTTAGTCCCCCACCAAATATAGTTTCTTCATCATAACTTTTTTGCAATTCTTTAAGAAGATAATCTACAAAATAAGGAGCAAGAGAGCGGTTTTCTTCCAGCCCGGAGAGAACTATGGGGGTAGAAAGAGCCTCTTCTAGCTGCTCTTGGGAAATAAATCTCATTTCTTGCATCCTTCTCAGCACTCTTCTTTGCTGTCTCTGAGCGGTGGATAAGTCCACATAGGGAGAAAAATTGCCTGGAGAGCGAGCCACTCCGGTTAGCATGGCTATTTCTGCCAGATTGAGCTCTTCCAAATTTTTTCCAAAATAAATTTTGGCTGCAGCTTTTATCCCGTAGGCGCCATGCCCAAAATAAATCTGGTTTAGATAAGCTTCTAATATTTCATCTTTAGTGTATTTTTTTTCTAAGGTAAAAGCCAGAAACATTTCCTGTAATTTCCTTTTCCAGGTTCGCTGCTGGGAAAGAAACAAATTCCGGGAAAGCTGTTGAGTTATAGTGCTTGCTCCTTCCACTATGTCCATATTTATTAAGTTTTGTAAAGCTGCTCTGATGATACCTGCGGGGTCTATGCCGGGGTGATGATAAAAGTTTTGGTCTTCACTGGCAATAAAAGCTTTTTTTATTAAATCCGGGACCTGGGAAAGTTCAACATACTCCCTGTTTTCAGTGAAGAGCTCTGCTAAAAGTCGCCCCTTAATATCATAGAGACGAGTGGTAAGAGGAGGAGAAAAGTCATCCAGCTGATTAGAAGTTATTTTTAAATCACTCAAAACAAAAGCAAAAAGTAAAAGCCATATTACCCCTCCTGCTAAAAGACCGGAAAGAAAAATCCACCCGGGAGAGCTCTTTTTTGTCCTTTTCATAGCTTTCATTTATTTATATAATGTCGATATAAAATCCTTTCTTTATTTAGTATAGCATGTATAATAAAATCGTTTTATGAATAAAAGTCAAGACCAAGAAAAAATCAAAAAAATCTCTCGCTCAGCTTTAATAGCTACTCTTTATGTTCTATTAACCATTCTTCCCCCCTTTTATTCTTTTTCTTATGGTCCCATCCAGGTGAGGGTGGCGGAGTGTTTGACTGTTCTGCCTTTTCTTTTCCCTGAAACCATCTGGGGTTTGGGTTTAGGTTGTTTTTTAGCCAATTTAATCGGGGGGTTAGGTTTTTATGACTTCTTTTTAGGAACTCTTTTTACCATCCTTGCTGGATACTTAACATCTCGAGTTCCTTACTCTTTTCTGGCACCTTTGCCTCCTATTTTAGTGAACGGATTTGGTGTATCTATTTACCTTTCTTTCTGGTTTAAAGTTCCCTATTTTTACTCGGTGCTTTATGTTATGCTGGGAGAAACTATAGCTACTTATGGTATCGGATATCCACTTTTGACATTTCTAATAACTAAATTAAAATATCACAGAAAGGAGTATCGATAAAATTGTCTCAAGAAGCAAGATTAGATAAAGACATGGCTCTCATTGAGCGAGGAGTAGAAGAAATCATTGGAGTCGAAGACCTGAAAAGGAAATTATTGCGTTTTTACCAGACCGGTAAACCCCTGGTGGTAAAAGAGGGTTTTGACCCCAGTGCTCCTGATATTCATCTGGGACACACTGTTACTTTAAGGAAATTACGTCAATTTCAAGATTTAGGGCATCAGGTAGTTTTTTTAGTTGGTGATTTTACAGGAAGAATTGGAGACCCCACTGGTAAAAGTGAAACTCGTCGGCAATTGAACGAAGAAGAAGTCAGGCGAAATGCTGAAACTTATGCTCAGCAGGTTTCTAAAATCCTCGATTTACAAAAAATTACCATTGAGTTCAACAGTAAGTGGTTGAGTAAACTTACTCTTGTTGACCTGATTGAGATTGCTTCTCGTATCACCGTAGCTCGAATGCTGGAACGAGAAGATTTTGCTAAAAGGTTAAAAACGGGAAAGCCGATAGGATTGCATGAGTTTCTTTACCCGGTGATGCAGGGTTACGACTCTATCGCTCTTCGAGCTGATGTGGAGTTAGGAGGGAGAGACCAGCGCTTTAATCTTTTAGTGGGTCGGGATTTACAGAGAGAATTCGGTCAGGAGCCTCAGGTAGTAATAACCATGCCTCTTTTGGAAGGAACTGATGGGATAGAGAAAATGAGCAAAAGTTTAGGTAACTACATTGGTGTAGATGAGCCTCCTTTTACCATGTTTGGCAAAGTTATGTCTATCCCTGACTCTCTAATTGAAAAATATTTCCTCCTGTTGACTGATGTTTCGATGGAAGATATCCAGAGAATGAAAACTGAATATGAAAAAGGTGAACTTCATCCCCGGGATTGGAAGAAGAGATTAGCCTTTGAGCTGGTTCGGATGTATCACGGGGAAAAAGAAGCTCTTCTCTCCCAGGAAGATTTCGAGCGGGCTTTCAGTCATAAAGAGATGCCTGAGGAAGCTCAAGAGATAGTAATTTCCTCTTCTCTTCTTAAAGAGGGGAAAATCTGGACTTTGAAGCTTCTCCAAAAAACCGGTATTTTTTCTTCTAATGCTGAACTACGGAGACTTATCGAGCAGGGTGGAGTATACTTTAATGGAGAAAGGATTCAGGATGTGAATACTGACCTTCCAGTAAAAGATGGTGATTATCTGAAAGCAGGCAAAAAAGGCTTTTTCCGGATTAAATTAGAAGATTGATTTTGCGAGTTAGATCTCACTAATTATTCTACTTAATCTTTTTTCGTGTTTGTGAGGGAAGCCCGACGATTCTCTTTTGGAATTGTACTCAGTTTTGCGTGATGATTCTTCTGTATCTGGTACAATGAAAAACGTAATACAGCGAAGGTTAAAAGGTGTTTTTATGCTTTCGGAAAGACTTTTTAAAAAGGAGCGAGAAAAATGATGAAAAAGTATAGCCCGGTAAGTGAAAAAGTCCCTCATTTTTTGCATGGAGCTGATTACAATCCTGACCAATGGCTTAAATATCCGGAAGTTTTAAAAGAAGATATAAGGCTTATGAAGCTTGCGAATTGTAACGTGGTATCGGTGGGGATATTTGCCTGGAGTGCTCTGGAGCCTGAAGAAGGAAAGTTTAATTTTGAATGGCTGGATGAGGTTATAGAAAACCTTTATAAAAATGGGATATACGCTATTTTAGCAACACCCAGTGGTGCAAGACCTGCCTGGATGTCTCAGAAATATCCTGAAGTTTTAAGAGTAGAATCTAACAGAGTGAGAAATCTTCATGGTAAACGTCATAATCACTGTTACACCTCACCTGTTTACCGAGAAAAAGTCAATATAATAAACACAAAGATGGCTGAGAGATACTCAAAACATCCTGGAGTTATAGCCTGGCATGTATCTAACGAGTATGGAGGAGAATGCCATTGCAATCTTTGTCAGGAGGCTTTCAGGAACTGGTTGAAGGAAAAATATAAAACCCTTGACAATCTAAATGATGCTTGGTGGACTGCTTTCTGGAGCCATACGTACACCGATTGGTCACAGATAGAATCTCCTGCACCCCACGGAGAAGACCTGATTCATGGTCTGAATTTAGACTGGAAAAGGTTTGTAACTTACCAGACAGTTGATTTTTTCAGGAATGAGATAAAACCGTTAAAAGATATTAACCCGAAATTACCCGTGACAACAAATTTTATGGGAATATATGAAGGTTTGAATTACTGGGAATTTTCTGAATATTTAGATGTGATTTCCTGGGACAGTTATCCAAGATGGCATAGTTCAGATGATGATTCTGATTTGGCAAGCGAAATAAGCATGATTCATGATTTGAATCGGTCCTTAAAAGGCGGAAAACCGTTCATGCTCATGGAGAGTACTCCAAGCACAACTAACTGGATGTCTGTCAGCAAATTGAAAAGGCCGGGGATGCACTTACTGTCATCTATTCAAGCGGTTGCACATGGCTCAGATACGGTGCAATATTTTCAATGGAGAAAAAGTAGAGGAAGCAGTGAAAAGTTTCATGGTGCTGTTGTAGACCATTGTGGGCATGAAAACACCAGGGTGTTTAACGATGTGAAAGAGGTGGGAGAAACACTTAAAAAATTGGATGAAATAATTGGTACAGGTGTAAATCCTGAGGTAGCGATAATCTTTGATTGGGAAAATAGATGGGCGCTAAAGGATGCCAAAGGACCGAGGAATGCGGGAATACATTATGAGGAGACAGCTAAAGCCAATTATAAACCTTTCTGGAAAAATGGGGTGCCGGTTGACGTCATAAATATGGACTGTGATTTTTCCCGGTATAAAGTATTAGTTGCTCCAATGCTTTATATGGTTAAGCCGGGAGTGGGGGAAAGAATTGAGAAGTTTGTAGAAGATGGAGGGACATTTGTTGCCACTTACTGGTCGGGGATAGTGAATGAAACAGACCTCTGTTTTTTAGGCGGATTTCCAGGTCCACTGAGAAAGGTTCTTGGTATCTGGTCTGAAGAAATTGACGCTCTTTATGATGGGGAGGAGAGACTTGTTGCTTTTAATGAAGGAAATGAGTTAAATCTGGAAGGAGATTATAAGGCCAAAGAATTGTGCGATTTAGTTCATTTAGAAGGCGCAGTTTCTTTAGCAACATACCAGGATGACTTCTATGCCGGCCGGCCGGCTCTAACAGTAAATAATTTTGGAAAAGGGAAGTCTTACTATATAGCTTCCAGGAATGAAGAAAGATTTAATGATATGTTTTATGGTAAATTGATAAAAAAACTGGGGCTGAAAAAAGTGATTAATACCCAACTACCCCATGGCGTTACTGCTCAGATGAGAACTGATGGAGAAAATGATTACGTTTTTATAATGAACTTCACCCAGGAAGAAAAAGTAATTGGATTGGATGACCGGGACTATTTTGACCTTGTTGCAGATAAAATGGTTAAAGGGGAAATAAAATTGCCTGGCTATGGAGTTAAGATTCTTAAAAGGAAGCGGGTTTTATAGCACCCCGTAAAACCTGCTAAACTATTTTGTCTTTCTTGGGGGTTATAAGGGGGCAGAGCCTCCTTATAGTTTGCTATTAGGTATCAGGAGAGCCTCGTGTTGATAGTTAATCACAACAGGTTTGGTGGTTAACTTTATAATTCTGCCTTAAAGGTAAGGTAATAGTTATCAAAAGGAGATTTCTAAAATGTTTCCGTATTCCAAGGAAGTTGATTATCAATGCTGGTTAAACTATGGGCCCTTAGAAAATACTTATTTTGAAGAACAGTATAGGGACTATCTTGAGAGTATTGTAGTCAGTGAAAACGGCCTGGTGGTTGATTCTATTAAGAACGAGCTTTGTTATTTTACTAAAAAGCTATTAAACATTGACACTGTGATAGCTCCTGTCTCTGCAAAAAATAAATTTACTATTATATCCGCAGTGGGGACGAGTGAATTCGTTGATAAGTTCATAAAAAAAGAAGAGGCTTCGGCATTAAAGGAAGAAGGTTTTCTGATGAAAACGGTAAATGACTCAGATAAAAGTTTTATCCTTTTAGCCTCAAAGTCTCACCGGGGTTTATTATATGGCACTTTTAAATTGATACAACATATCCAAATGGGAAAATCTTTAGATAATTTGAATCTGCTGGAAAACCCCGGTGTTTCCCTAAGGATGATTAATCATTGGGATAACTTAAGCGGAAGTGTGGAAAGAGGATATGCTGGAAAGTCCATTTTTTATTCTAACAACGAATTGGTTGGGAATCTGGATAGAATAAGAGATTATGCAAGATTGCTTTCATCTATAGGTATCAACAGTATAGTGGTTAATAATGTCAATGTTGGGGAAGAAGAAACAAAATTAATAGATAGCAAAATAGATATTGTGGAAAAGCTCAACGAAATTTTTAGAAGTTATGGCATAAAAGTTTTTTTAAGTATAAATTTTGCCAGTCCTGCGATAATTGGTGGTTTAGAGACCGCTGATCCTTTGAACGAAGAGGTGGCTAGCTGGTGGAAAGAAAGGGTTGACTTTATTTATAGTCGTATTCCTGACTTTGGTGGTTTCCTGGTGAAAGCTGATTCGGAAGGACAACCCGGACCGTTTTCATACCATAGAAGCCATGTAGATGGTGCAAATATGTTGGCCAGGCAACTTGCCCCCTATCGTGGGTTTCTAATCTGGCGTGCCTTTGTTTACAATTGTTATCAAGATTGGAGAGACGAAAAAACAGATAGAGCGAAAGCTGCATATGATACATTTATGCCTCTTGACGGAAAATTTCTGGATAACGTGATTCTGCAGATAAAAAATGGGCCGATGGACTTTCAGGTTAGAGAACCCGTAAATCCTCTTTTTGGTGGTCTTCAGAAAACAAACGAAATACTGGAACTCCAAATCACCCAAGAATATACAGGGCAACAAAAACATCTTTGTTATCTTATCCCTCAGTGGAAGGAAATTCTGGAATTTGATACTTTTATGTTCGGAGAGGGCTCTACGGTTAAAAAAATAATTTCCGGTTCTTTATTTAATTCCCGAAATTCTGGAATGGCAGGTATATCAAATGTCGGAGATGATATCAACTGGACAGGTCACACTCTGGCACAGGCCAACCTTTATGGATTTGGTCGGCTTGCCTGGTCTCCTGATTTAAAAAGTGAGGAGATAACAGAAGAATGGATAAAGTGTACCTTTGGAAATAATGAATATTTTGTGGAGAATTTAACGCCGATGATGTTAAAATCATGGAACATCTATGAAAAATATACTGCCCCGTTGGGTATAGGCTGGATGGTGAACCCCGGCAACCATTACGGTCCTAATGTTGACGGCTATGAATATTCTAGATGGGGAACTTATCATAGAGCAGATCACTTTGGAATAGGAGTGGATAGAACTCTAAAATCAGGGACCGGTTATACTGCTCAGTATCACAAGCAAAATTTTGAAAAATTCGAGCATCTGGATTCCTGTCCGGATGAATTATTGCTTTTTTTCCACCATGTTTCTTATATTCATAAATTAGAAAATAATAAAACGGTAATTCAACATATCTATGATACTCACTTTGAAGGAGTTGAGGATGTTCAGTGGTTAATAGATACCTGGCAACAGTTGAAAGAATTCGTTGACTCCAAAAGATATGAATCGGTTCTCAGCCGGCTTTTAGAACAGAAAGAGCACGCCGAGGAATGGCGAGACGTAATAAATACATATTTTTATAGAAAAACGATGATCAGTGACGAAAAAAGTAGAAAGATATTTTGAAAAAATGGACACTGCTTGCTTTCCCGGGTAAAGTATTTGTACCACCACTCTGGAGAAGGTAAAGCGATGTCTTAAATACAGTTCAATCTATTCTCGCTGGAAATTCTTTGATGATAAAAATACAACTTGTTCGCCATTATAGTTAACCGCAAAATCCATTACAAAGACTATGAGGGGGTAAACCCCCTCATAACCCCCTTCAAAAAGGCAAAAAAGTTAAAAACAACTGAGGGAGAAAGAGTCTCCCTCAGCGGGACAAACTCCTTTATAATTCCCTTTTTTCGTCACCCTGGCAACTTTCGAGTCGTTTTTAGTCTGCCTCTGAATGTATTTATCAGGGGGTCTACAGTATTTAAAAGCATGGATGTCTGATAAAAGCGCTCAGGCATGACAGATTAGGAAGATTCCCCGCTAAATTTCAGGCCTGACGAGTGATGAAGATTCCCGATTGAGGATTTCGGGAATGAGAGAAAGGAAAGCCCCCCGAGGGAGAGGGTTAGGGTGAGGGTAGGTTATAAGGGGGAGAAAAAGCTTCCCCCCCCTTATAACCCCCTGAAAAGACGAAAAGACAAATACAACACGGAGGGAAAAACCTCTGTGTTTGTCATTTCTGAATGTTTCTATCAGGAATCCAAATTATAGGGGAAAAAGACTATTTAGATTCCCGATAAAAGATTTCAGGAATAACAGAGAGGGAAGTCATTCCTGAGTGGTTCTATCAGGAATCTAAATTACTTAAGCCGAAGTTCAACCTAAAATGGTTATAATGACTTATTTTAGTGGGTTTCTTTCGAATAAGTAGTGTAGACTTTTCTTCCTATTTATGTCTAAATATCTCAGATAATGGTTGATTTATCTGTTATTGCGATTTAATATAGTAGTGTAAACTAAGAATAATAGGGTTAATGTTCATTAGAGTAATTCTTTGGAAAAAAGCAATAAAACTTAGTATTATTACTAAATTAGCAGAAAAGATACTAATACTCCCTAAATTAAAAATAGAGAGATCTTTAGTGTAGTATAGACTTTTTTATCTAAAAAACCTTAAAATCCACTCACTAAGGGCTTTTTTCCGATATCGGGTTGAACTTCGGCTTAAGGGCAAAAACATCTGAATTCCCGATCAAAGATTTCTGGGATAACGGAAGAGAACTATAAGGGGGAAAATAAATCTTCCTTATCAACCCCTGGAAATAAAGGAACAAAAAAGCAAAAGCATAAAAGTAAAAAACCACTGAAGAGTTTATAGTATCCCTTACTACATGGCAATTTCCCATTTTTTGACTTCCGATGTAAATTACTTTTTAAAGTTTTAGCAGTTTAACCAGTTTTGCGGGATACTATAAATATTCCTCTGCAATTAGAAAACACTATTCTTCGGGGAGTGGCTGAGTTGGAGGAGTGCTCTTTGCCACCTTTTTATTTTATTAGCTCGCTTACCGGCTGCTTGGTGGGGAAGACTTTCTGTTACCCCTTTGCTGGCGTATTATTTCAATAGCTGATTTTCCTCTCCGATCTGGCTGAGGTGTTGTATTCCAGATATTCATAGCTAGAGCTAGCCACTTATTTGCCTCCTCGATAGAGTCAATATTCTCCGCTAACTTGCAAACCTCATCACCAAACCCGGTAACATCGTTATTTGCCATATAGGATGGGACAATATTTTTCCATTCCTCTGATGACATGATGAGTTTAGGTTTTCCTTCTTTCTTAGCCATCTCAGACATACGGGCTACTGCTGCTTCAAGCGTATCATCTTGAGGATGTTCGACATTTTTTACCTCTTCCGGTGTTTTTGTTTTTCCTGAAGGAATCTCTCTACTTCTATGGGGTTAGGCTGAAAGAGAGTTTTTAGCCGTGGACGCATATGTGGCCCTGGAGAGATAGGCCAAGTTAACCAGCCTGGACCCACCAACCATCGGCCTTGCCCGTTGGGCAAAATATGGGCAGAGATAAGCTGTCCTTTCCTCAAAATACGACTTAACATCGGACTGTTTATTACGAACTTCTCATCTTCCAGCTCCATATCAAAACCTCGGTCATTCATAATTTTGGTGACTACGCCGGTTACATATCTTGTCTTCTGGATAGCGTCAAGAGCAAGAGAAAGTTTGGGCTCTTTTAGTATAGCCTGGGCTGCCAATTCAGCCGGATGTCGCCCATCAGGCAATTTGAAACTAAAGGTAAACCAACCCATAAACCGCCTCTCGCGACCGTTAAAGCTACCAGTATCAGCCAGATAATCACTCGCTTTTACTTCATCGTCTCCGAAAAATTGCTCTCGAGCCTGGGCTCTAATGTTAGCAATAATATCACTTTTATAACACCATTCTACCAACCGCTCTATTGTGCTATTAGTCAATGTCATATAAATCACTCCCCCTGCAGGCTTATGCCTATATCCTCGAGCCAGGAAATTGCTCTTTCCTTCATTCTCTCTTCTTTAAAATGATACCATCTCTCCTTTTCCTCGGGATAGCGAGCCAGAACATCTTTAAATCGGCGGAAGGCACCTTTACCGTCTATAGCTACCTCAAGCAACTCGACAAGGTGCTCATCTTCCACAGTGGAAATAAAATCTACCATATCGTCATAATCCTCATAAGACTCAGCTTTGGGTATCGGTTCATAACGGTCGGGATTCTCATCAATTCTGTCCTTTAGCTCTTCAAGGTTTGCATCATCCATATAATCAGAAATAAATATTATCTCTCCTGTTTCCAGGTCTAGGTAATAATCAAGGTCGTAGGAATTATTCTCCATTGCCAAACAAAGGTCTTCCAGATTTATTTTCATGCTTCGCTTTTCATCCATATTTTCATTTTCCTCTTTTATCATCTAAGTTATAAGTCAGTTTATATTATAACCCCACAGAAGTTAAAAGTAATATAAATTTACATCAATTTCCCGCTGACCGCTGCTAAATCAGGTATTCAAGCAACTCTATACCATCGTGAAGAGTAAACAGTATGGTATTCCTAAGGTGAGCGCTACTGGCTCCCCTTCTGTTTCAGAAAGAAATGTGAATGCACCGCCTGGTAAAATAATTATTGCCGGACGATTGGGGAGAGGATTCCCATTCATAGTTTTATTTAGGATGTATGTTATCAAGTTTACACGCCCGTCCGGTGTAAGGTTAATGGTTTTATACAGCATATTGACTCCTCCTTAGATAAATTGATTCTCCTGCATTTT
>DAOSVE010000022.1:0-22205 GCA_035593465.1 Candidatus Atribacteria bacterium
AGGATGCTAACAATGGAGCAAATATATCATATCAGATTTGAACATCGGGAAAAAGATAAATCATTGAGAAGAATAGCCCAAGAGACCGGATTTAACTTCCGAACCGTTCGGAAGTATGTGGAAAGGGAGGATTTTAATATCAAGAAAAAAGCTATTCATACCCGTAAGGGTAAACTGGATCCCTATAAAGAAACCATAGATAAGTGGCTTACTGAAGACCTAAAAGCCCGACCTAAGCAAAGGCATACTGCCCAACGGGTCTATAATAGGTTAAAAGAGATATATCAGGATGACTTCCAAGTTTCTGATAGGGAGTTAAGCTTATGTAGCAAAGAAAAAGAAAGAGCTATCTTCCGGAAGTAAAGCCTATCTTCCCTTAGAGCATAAACCAGGAGAATCTCAGGTAGACTTTGGGGAGTGTCAGTTTATAGAACGAGGTATTAAATATGATGGTTTCTATCTCAACCTCTCTTTCCCTCACAGTAATGGAGGATATTCTCAGTTATTCAGAGCTCAATGTATTTGGCAATTCCATTTTTAACTTCCGATACAATTTGTTTTTTTAAAGTTTTAGCAGTTTAACAGGTTTTTGTAGGATACTATAAAAGGTCTCAGGCAATAGAGGGAAGAGTAGAGGTCTATAGAAAGCAAAAATGCTCAAGTTTTGTATTACAAATGGCAGGATAACCCTGCAGATGTGGAACCAAGGTTTTACTGATGAGCTTATAACACTACATAAGCTTTATTCTGTTTTGACCATCAAGCCATTTGATAAAGGAAGAAAGGGCTGATGGAAATAAGCTTCAGTTATGTAACTCTCCATCATTCGGTGAGCATTGAAGTAAGAAGCAATTTTAGAAATAGAATTTTTCATCATCTTAATCCATTGCTCTCGGTGGTGATAATAAATAGGGACGATGACATATTCTAACTTACCATAGAAATCATCTATCTCTTTTTGGAAAGTCTCCTGAGGATTCTCCTCTTCTTCACTTCCTGGTCCAATAGACCATCCGGTTATTCCCTCAAGGCACCCTTCTATCCACCATCCATCGAGCACACTGAAATTAATTACACCATTGTGAGCTGCTTTCATTCCACTTGTGCCTGAAGCCTCCAGCGGCTTCATAGGGGTGTTTACCCAGACGTCCACTCCAGCAACTATTTTCCTGGCTACTTCTAAGTTGTAATTTTCTAAGAAAGCTATTTTTATTTCTGAACTTAATTCTCGAGAATATTGAATTATTTGCTGAATAAGTTTTTTACCCTCAAAATCATAGGGATGAGCTTTACCAGCGAATACAATCTGTAATTTTCCTGCGCGATTTATTTTTTTTAGTCTTTCTATATCAGTAAAGATAAGGTGGGGTCTTTTATAAGCAGTCATACGGCGAGCAAAACCTAAAGTAAGGACTTCTTCATCCATTTCTATATTATTTTTTTCTTTAACTAACTGAAAGAGCTGGGTTTTTTCTTTTTGATGAGCCACCCAGATTTCCTGATTAGATATAATATCAGCTCGAGTTAAAAGCTCTGGTTCTTGAGCCCATCCAGGAATGTAACGATCAAAAAGCGTCTGGAAGGTAGGGGAGGTCCAGGTAAAACTGTGTACTCCATTAGTAATGGAATGGATGTCATAACCCGGGAACATATGAAGAGAAACCTCTCTATGTTTTTTGGCTACTCCGTTAATATATCCGCTGAGATTTAAGGCTAAAAGAGTCATGTTCAGACAGTCTATCCCTCCTAACTGTTGAAGAAGAGAAAGGGGGATAGGTTCACCTAACACATCTTTTACCAGGTCATAAGGAAATTTATCATGTCCTGCTTCTACTGGGGTGTGGGTAGTAAAAACACACAAGTTTTTAACTGCCTCTACATCCCAATTTTTGAAACTTTGTAACAGCTCTATGGTTACCAGGGCAGCATGTCCCTCATTAATATGGTATTTCCTTACTTCTAAATCCAGGGCTTTCAATATCCTACTTCCTCCTATACCTAGAACAATTTCTTGTTTCAGGCGATAACGACTATCTCCCCCATAGAGATAGTCAGTTATGGAACGGTCCTCAGGAGCATTTTGAGGGATATTGGTATCCAAGAAAATTACTGGTATTATTATTCCTCTGGCACTTTTCCAGGGATAAACCCATGCTCCCACTTTTACTTTCCTTTTTTCGATTTCTACTTCTACCTGAACAGGAAGGGGAGTCAGAATTTTCTCGATTTCCCATTCCACGGGTTGTTCGATTTGCCATCCCTCAGCGCTTATTTTTTGATTTAGGTAGCCTTTGCGACTTATCAGAGTTACAGCCACAAAAGGAAGAGAAAGATCGGCTGCAGAACGAACTGTATCCCCAGCCAGAACTCCCAGCCCCCCACTATAGGTGGGTATATCCGAAGAAAGAGCTATTTCCATAGATAAATAAGCTATAATTGGCTCGTTTTTAAGCTTGTCAAACATATATATACTCATAGGATTATCTGTTTCCTCCCTTTTGAAATTTAGCGGCCGGTAGAACCCAGGCCACATTCCCCTCTCTCGCTAGGAGATAATGAATTAGTCTCTAAAATTTTAACCCGGGGAATTTCTCGCAGAGCTCCTTGGATAATTCTATCTCCTCTTTTTATACCATAAATTTCTTTACCTAAATTGAAAAGTCTGACCTTCCAGCTACCTCGATATCCACAGTCGATAGTACCCAGATGTACCATTATACCATGGTTAATACCCATTCCACTTCGAGGCCGCAATACTACTTCATACCCTCGAGGGAATTCGGAAGCGATTTCTAAATCTATAATTCTACTCTCTTGAGGAATGATGGTAGTATCCACAGGGCTGAAGAGATCGAAACAGGCATCGTCAGAAAAAGAAAAACAAGGAAGAAAAGCTCTTTCCGAAAGTCTTTTAAATCTTATTACTACTTCTTTCATAGTTTTCCTCCCGCTAAATTAATACAGGTTATATTTTAGCAGACCTATCAAGTGGTTTTCTTAAGAGTTAAAATATGTAATAGTGGTTATAGTGCGGGAGGAAACAAGATTTTCTCTTTCTCTTCTGGGAGTAGCTGCGATAGCTCTAACAGTGGAAACTCTCATTATGAGAATATTTAGCTTCATTTTTGGGTACCATTTTGTTTCCTTAGTTATTTCTTTAGCTCTTTTAGGTTACGGGGCAGCGGGAAGCCTTTACTCTTTTCTCCCCCGGCGGTTTAAAGAGCACATTCCTTATATTCTCGCATTTTCTCTTTTACTCCTTGCCCTAGGGATAGTCTTCTTGCCTTTAGATATTTATAAATTCTGGGTCAATTACTATAACTGGTTTTATTTTGCTATCCTTCTCTTTTTAGCTTTTTTGCCTTTTTTCGTTCATGGTTCGTATCAGTTGTATGCTTTTGAACTTTATCCCTCACATTTTCCTCGCTTTTATGCTACCAATTCGGTGGGCTCTTCCTTAGGGATAGGGATAAGTTACTTAATCCTTCTCTTTTTCCTGGCTCTTTTTTCTCTGGCAAATGTAACCAGAATGAAAAAAATTCCTCTTTTTTAGAGATAATTATAGGAGTTACTTTATTTTTTTCTCCTCTCGAAATTTATCTTTCTCCTTACGTTCCTTCTCGAGCAATTAAAGAAGTAGAGAAAAACCAGCTCGTTAAAGTTTATCATAGTCCGGCAGAATCACTAGAAGTTTTTTTATACTCCTTATTCCAGACTGGCATCGGGATTGAGCTCTAAGTTCCCTGCCTTTCCTCCCCCTTCCTGGACTTTAGTTTATGATAAACACCAATCCTGGCTTTTTCCTGTTTACCCTGATTTTCTCTTTTATCCCATACCTTATATTATTTACCTGTAGACATACTTTCCCCCAGACAAATTCTCATTGTGGAAGGCAGAAGCGGTTTAGAGGGGTATTTGACCTCTTTTCTAAAATTAGAAAAGTTAGATTGGATAACTTCTTCTACCCTTTTTGCTTCTTTTCTGAAGGATAACTTTTTCCCCTATTCAGAACCGCGGATTATTTCTCCCCGTAAGTTTTTAGCTCAAGGAGGAAAATATGATTTAATTTTCCTGGAAGTTCCTATACCTCAAGCAACCGTTTTCCCCGGTAGTTTCTCTTTACAGGAGGACCTTTTATTTACTGAAGAAGGGTTATGAAGCGTCTTTTCTTCCCTATCTGAAGAAAGAGTAGCGGTGTTTTCTCTCTTTCTTCAGAATCCTCCTGCAGTACTCCCTAAGCTGGTAAGCCTTATTAAAGAATCCTGGAGGGAAGAAAAAAATATGGATAAGCACCTGGTGATAATAAAGAATTTAGATTTTGCCCTATTAGTAATTAAGAAATCACCATGGAGAGAAAACGAAATAAAAAAGATAAAAGAAAAAGTTAAAGAAGAGCATTTCGATTTTACTTATTATCCAGACATAAAGAAAGAAGAAGCTGAGATAGTTTTCCAAACTCGGAAGAGATATTACCAAATAGTAGAAGATATACTTTCAGGAAAAGAAACAAGGTCTACTTTTGACCTTCGTCCTTCCCGAGACAATCGTCCTTATTTTTCTAATTTTTTTCGCCTGGAACAGCTACGGGAAGCTTGGATAAATCTGGGAAAAAGATGGTTACCTTTTGGAGGGAGTGGCTTTTGGTTGGTGGTATTAATTTTAGTTCTGGTTATAACTTTGGCTTTCTTTCTAATCTTTTTCCCGGCAAAGACAAAAAGAAAATACTCCCTCTGCAGTAAAAATTTTGAAAGCGGGAGGAATGTTGACTGGAGCAAGTTTTATGATGATAGAAATTTCTCTATTTATAAAACTGGAGATGATAGTAGGTTTGCCTTTTTACACTTTTTCTCTTCTCCTTCTGGTTCTCCTGGTTTTTTCTGGGTTGGGAAGCTGGCGCACAAGGCGGGGATTGAATTTCCGAGAAGTTAAAAGGTTATCTGGCTACACCCTTCAGTTCTTTTTGTTTATTCTGGATTTCTGCTCCTTTTAGAAGAGAGGCTACTCCATTTACCTGTCTGGGAAAGCTTACTGGTCACTCTTTTACCTCTGGCCGGGGTGGCTTATCTTTGTGGATTACCCTTTCCTTTACTTTCTTATCTGTATTCTACTTTTCATCCCCGCTTTTTTGGACAGGTTTTTGCCTGGAATGGCTTTTTGTCAGTCATTTCCTCCCTGATTGTTCATTTACTTTCTGTATTCTGGGGATTGAAAAATTCTCTGCTATTAGCAGTATTTATCTACTTAATTTTTTGGTTATTAATGGTATTTTATTACCGAACATTTGCCCTGAATTGTGGTATGATATCATAGTAAAAATTATAAGGGGAATAAGCTTTCTGAGATAATGCTATGCGAATAATTGCCATTGCTAACCAAAAAGGGGGAGTGGCGAAAACCACCACCTGTATAAATTTGGGAGCTTCTTTAGCTTATCATGCACGGAAAGTTCTCATCATTGATATGGATCCTCAAGCTCATTCTACTCTGGGCTTGGGTTTTGAACCCGATGAATTTAATAAAACCGTTCTCAATATACTGGAACCACCTCGTAGTCCTTATCATCTCGAACTTAAGGAAGTAATTATTCCTACCCGTACTCCCAATCTCTACCTTGCTCCAGCTAATATCGACTTAGCTGGAGCGGAATATCGTTTAATTGATAAGCTGGGTAGAGAAGACTTTTTAAATAGTAGTATTCAGAGAGCCAATTTCTCTTTTGATTATATCCTCATTGACTGCCCTCCCTCTTTGGGGATTTTAACTGTTAATGCTCTTAAGGCCTGTCGGGAGGTAATTGTAACCATTCAGCCTCATTATTTTGCTATGAGGGGAATTGAGGAATTTATGGAAACTATAAGTTTGATGAGAGAAAATTTAAATCATGACCCAGAGGTCTATGTTCTTATCACTATTGCTGATGTTCGTACCAATCTTTATCGAGAGGTGATGGAAGAAATAAAAAAATATTTTGGAGACCATCTTTTTGAAACTGTTATTCACCGCAATATTTCCCTGGCTGAGGCTACCAGCCACGGAGTGCCGGTTATGGAATATGATCCTTCTTCTTCTGGAGCTCAGCATTACTTAAACTTAGCCAAGGAGGTGATCAAGCTTGAAGAAGAAAAGCCTGGAAAGAGGCTTCTCCGAAAGAATTGATTTTAAGAGAGAATTAATTCGGGATACTACTAAAGGTATAAGACGGGAAGAAAGCCTATCTTCCAAGAAAGAGGAACAAAAAGCCTCAAGCGAAGTAGTTAAAAAGAATTTGGAGAAAGATAAAACAAAAATAGAAAAGAAAGCAGAAGATAGATTAGCAATAATAAAAGTAGTAGGAATTGGAGGAGGAGGTAACAACGCGGTTAATCATATGGCTGAGCTGGGTTTAGATGGAGTAGACTTGATAGCAGTTAATACCGATATTCAGTCTTTAAGGAAATCCCTGGCTCAAGAAAAATTGCAAATTGGTTTAAACCTTACCCGGGGTTTGGGAACGGGGGGAGACCCCCGCTTGGGAGAAGAAGCAGCCAGACAGGATAAGGAAAAATTAAGCCAGTTAGTGGAAAAAGCCGATCTGGTATTTGTAGCTGCTTGCATGGGAGGAGGCACCGGTACAGGAGCAGCTCCGGTTCTGGCTAATATATCTAAAGAATCAGGAGCTCTGACTATCGGAGTGGTGACCAAACCATTTAATTTTGAGGGTTTGAAGAGAACAAGGCAGGCCGAAGAGGGTATTAATCGATTACAAAAAGAAGTTGATGCTTTGATTGTAATTCCCAATGAGCGGCTTTTCCAGATCACTAAAAAAGACACTCCTCTACAAGAGGCTTTTAGAACAGCAGACCATATTCTTTATCAGGCAGTGCGGGGTATTACTGACCTTATCACTTCTCCTCAGGAGATTAATTTAGATTTGGCTGACTTGAGAACTGTTCTCAGTGGAGCAGGTATGGTCTTAATCGGAATAGGCCACGGAAGGGGAAGAGAAAAAGCCAAACAAGCAGCAGAAGAAGCTATTCAAAGCCCTCTTTTAGAAATCTCGGTCAAAGGTGCTAAATCTATCATCCTTAATATCACCGGTGGCCAGGATATGACTTTAAGTGAAGTTACGGAGATTGTTAATACTGTTACCAATGCTGCTGGAACAGAAACTGACATTTTGTGGGGTTACCGGGTGGATGATACCCTGTCTAACGAAACGATGGTAACAGTTATTGCTACTCGCTTTGAAGTTTCAGAAGAAAAAGCAGGGGAAATAGAAGAAACAATAGATGAGATAGATAGTAAAATTATAATAGAAGATGAATTAGACATTCCTGCTTTTTTGCGGGAGACGCAAAAGAGAAAAGAGGTATCGGAAGAAAAGAGGTCAGGAGATAGAATGTTTCCTTTTTTCTGGTCGGGCGGGAAAAATGATTCAGAATAAATGACTCTAGGAGGAATAACTATATGGCTAACTTATGGGGAAAAGAAATGACCAGGGAAGAGATCTTAAAAAGAGTGGGCGATATCTCTCAAATTGGAGGGGTGAAGCTAGCGGAATTAAGTGAGGGCGCAGAAAGAGGGGTAAGAATAGCCGAGGTTAATTCCGGTGGAGGGTTAATTTATACTGTTCTTTTAGATCGAGGACTGGATATCGCCTGGACCAGTTTTAAAGGCATAAACATTAGCTGGCGTTCTGCTACTCGAAATTTAGCTCCCTCCTTTTTTGAGCCAGAAGGTCTGGGGTGGCTGCGAGGGTTTCATGGGGGATTAATGAATACTTGTGGCCTAACCTATGCTGGAGCTGCAGGACGAGATAAGTCTACTCACCCCTTTTTAGAAGAAGAAGATTTTGGTTTACACGGTAGAGCTTCTTATCTTCCAGCTACCAACCTGTGGGTAGACGGAGCTTGGCAAGGAGACGATTACTTGATGTGGGTACAGGGAAAAATAAGGGAATCTATAGTGTTTGGAGATAAAATGGCTCTTTACCGAAAAATCTGGAGCCGTTTAGGAGGGGCAACTATCCACATTGAAGACCAGGTAGTTAACGAAGGCTGGAATGAGAGCCCGTTTATGATTTTATATCATATCAACTTTGGTTATCCTCTCTTGGATGAGGGTGCTAGATTATTCCTCCCGGCAGAGAAAACTGTACCTCGAGATAAGATGGCAGAGGAAGGAAAAGAAGAATGGCATCTTTTTTCCTCTCCTCAAAAGGGATATTTTGAAAAAGTTTATCTCCATTATCCCAAAACCTTAGAAGATGGTTATAGTGCTTCTTTATTGGTGAATAATAAACTCAAAACGGGGGTCTATGTTAAATTTAGTAAAGATACTCTCCCTTATTTTACGGAGTGGAAGATGATGGGAGAAGGAGAATATGTGATAGGCATGGAACCAGGTAATTGTTTTCCTCTGGGTCGACGTCGAGAAAGAGAAGAAAGAAGGCTGGTAACTCTTCAACCCGGGGAATCTAAGAAAATTTATCTAGAAATTGGTATTTTAGAGGGAGAAGAAAAAATAGAGGAGTTTAAAAAATATTTAAAGATGGGCTAAAGGTAGGGAGGAGGACTAAATCTACCCTGATAAATGATAGAATAAGCAAAGTAATTGGCTATAACTTTCTTTAAGTAATTTTGTGTTTCTGAAAAAGGAATGGATTCAACAAAAAGGTCAGGGTCAGGAGGGAGAGTCTCTAACCATTGGTCTACTCTACCTGGCCCGGCATTATAAGAGCAAATGCTGGGATAGAGCTTTCCCCCGAAACGCTCCCAGAGATAGGAAAAATAGCTCACTCCAATCTCTAAGTTTTTTTCAGCATTTAAAAGAAGAAGGGAAATATCTTCTTCTCCACCATCTGCCCACCCTTTTTCTATTACCCATGAAGCGGTAGAGGGCATAATCTGAGCTAAACCTATGGCTCCAGCAGATGAAACAGCTGCTGAATTAAAAAAACTTTCCGCCCGGATAAGAGCAAGAATCAAATAAGGGTCTAACTCATCTCCAATAAATTTCTGAATAGAAGATAGAAAAAATTCTGGGTAAATCCGCCGGGCTAAGTTAAGAGGGATTTCTTCTCCTTCTTGAAGATAAAGAGAATAAAGAATGCTTTTTTGATAATCTCCTTTTTGAGTATATAATTCACTCAATTCTCGATAGAAACCTTTCTTTTGGGAATTCTGAAAGAGGAGAAATAGAACTTCTATCTCAGCATTTTCCCACATCCCTATTTTCTTTAAAAACTGGTATTTTTCCCAGTGCTCAGGGTAAGAAATATTAGTTGGATCTACCTGAGGAAAGGGTTTCTCTTCTCCAAAGGGAAAAGAAGGAAAAAATCCTCTTTCTTCCAGCTCTTGCCAGGCTCGGGCGTAATAGTAATCTATGACTCCACTTTTTACTATTTCTTCCAGATGTTCTGGCGAAGAGTCAATTTTAAACCACCAGAAAAGTGCTTTATTTCTTTCCTCGGGGAAACTTTTTAGCTTTTCTAACATCTCTTGAGCGGAAAGCATCTGATTTTTGTTGTAGTAGAACCAAAATAGTTCCCAGATGGGTGCGCTCTTTCCTGGAAAACGGGAGATAATTTTCTCCATCGTTTCTAAATATCCTTTTTCTTTTCCCATAACCCGGAAGGAAAAAGCTAAATTCTGGAAAGTATTAAAAGCATATTCACTCTCGGGATAAAGAAATAATAATCTCTCATAAATTTGGGTTGCTTTTCCATAATTGGCTTTCCTTTGCTCCAAAACTCCCCAATAGAATAGAATCTCTTCTTTTTCTCCTCTTTTTAATAAATTTTCGTTTATTAGCTGTTCTAACTCTTTCCAGTTTTCTTCTCTTACCAAAATACGAGCATGAAGAGTAAATATCTCTTCTTCCTTTTCGGGAAGGTACTTCTCTATCTGGTCTAAAAAATCTTTAGCTTTTTCGGTAAAGCCCAGAGAAAAGAAGAAATCAGCTAAAGAAAGACGCTCTTCGAGAGAGAAATCTGAAGGAAAGATTTGAGAAATAAAAGGTTGGATGAGTTGTCGAGTTTCTTGAGAGCTCAGGGTAGAAAAAGCATAATAAGTGCGGCGAAGTAAAAATGTAGCTTCTTTAAGATAGCCGAGATGAGCTAAAGATTGAAAGGTTATTTTTAAAGCTGATAATTTGTCCTCTTCTTTTAGGGAATAAGTAAAAGTGTACATAGCATATAAAAGAGCGGAATTAAAGAGGTTGTTTTCCTCAAAAGATTGAGCTAAACGTAAGGTAATATAAGGTAAAAGAGGGGAAGAAGGAAAGTAGTTCTCTAATCTCTTTTCCCATATGACAGCTTTATCCAGGTCCTCTTTTTCTATAAAGTGAAGAGAAGAGAGATAAAGGAGATGGTCTAGCCAAAAATAATCTTTTTCTGGCAGCAGGGAAGAAATTTCCTTCTCTACTTCTTCCTCTCGGTTAAGATTAAGAAGAGATACAAGATAAAGAAAAAGCTCTTCTCCTTCTCCAGGCTTAAGAGAAACTATAGTTTCGTAATCTCCTTGCTGAAAAAGAGAGTACAAGTCAGTTTCATTAGCTAAACTAAAATTAACGTTGAAAAAAGCAACCGTTCCTACAATTATTAAAAACAGCCCAAAAAAAAGCGGCTCTCTTACTTTCATTGCTTTTTAATGATAGCATATTAAGAGAAAGGAGGAAAGAGTGTATGAGAAATCGGGAGGTAGCACAACTCTTAGAGAATATTGCTACTCTTTTAGAGATGAAAGGAGAAAATCGTTTTAAAGTAGTAGCCTATGAAGAAGCGGCTCATCGCATAGAAAATTGGCCTGAACCTATTGAAGAAGTGTGGAAGGAAGGAAGATTAAAAGAGATCCCTGGGATAGGTGATAGCATCGCCAGCAAAATTGAAGAATATCTCTCCACTGGTAAGTTATCTTATCTGGAAGAATTAACTAAAGAAATCCCTCCTGAAATTATTCATCTTACCGCTATACCGGGGGTGGGGCCTAAAATTGCTAAGCTTCTTTATGACCAGTTGGGAGTAAAGAGCATTGAGGACTTAGAAAAAGCTATTGCCGAGCAGAAGTTACGTCATCTTCCTCGTTTGGGAGTAAAAAGCGAAGAAAAAATCCGTAAAGGCATAGAGATGCTTAAAAGACAAAGCGGGAGAATGCTTCTAGGTCAAGCTCTTCCCCTGGTAGAAGAAATAGTTGGAGCTCTTCGAGAGAGAAGTGGGGTAACCAAAATTAGCCCGGCAGGAAGTGTTCGCCGAATGAAAGAAACTATCGGAGATATTGACATTTTAGTAGCTTCTTCTGCTCCTGAACCTATAATGGAGATTTTTACTTCTTTACCTCAAGTACGAGAGGTAATTGCCCGGGGAATTACTAAATCTAGCATTGTTACTCAGGAAGGAATACAGGTTGATTTGCGAGTGGTGGAAGAGACCTCTTTTGGAGCAGCTCTACAATATTTTACCGGCTCCAAAGCACACAACATCAAGTTAAGAGAAATTGCCCTTAAAAAGGGGTTTAAAGTGAATGAATATGGAATATTCCGGCTGGATAATGATAAACGAGTGGGAGGAGAAAAAGAAGAGGAAATTTATGAAACTTTAGGTATGGAATGGATTCCTCCAGAAATGAGAGAAGACCAAGGAGAAATTGAACTGGCGCAGGAGAAGAAATTGCCTATCCTCATTGACATTAGTGACCTTCAAGGAGACCTGCATGTTCACTCTAACTGGAGCGACGGAGTAACTTCCATAGAGGAAATGGCGGAAGCAGCTCTCTCCCGGGGCTACAAATATCTGGCTATTTGTGACCACACTCAATCTCTGGCCGTAGCTTCGGGTCTTAATCCCGAGGAAATTAGAGAAAGAAGAAAGGAAATTGAGCTATGGAATAAAAAAGGGAAAGGCCTTCGACTTTTAGATGGAGTAGAAGCCAATATTATGAGTGATGGTTCTCTTGATTTCCCTGATTCTGAACTAGAAAAATTAGAAGTAGTGGTGGCGGGATTACATTCTGGTCTAGGACAGGGGGAAGAAAAAATCCTGCACCGCCTGGAAGGAGCAATGAAGAACAAATATGTTCAGATGATCAGTCATCCTACCGGACGCATTCTTAATAAGAGAGATGCTTATCAAGTAAATCGAGAAAAACTTTTTTCTCTAGCTAGGGAAACCGGAACCTATTTAGAGATTAATTCTCAACCTGAGCGTCTGGATTTAAGTGATGGGGATGCTCGACGAGCTCGAGATTTAGGGGTGAAACTGGTTATTTCTACCGATGCACATGACCCTTCTTCTCTGGATTATATTCGCTATGGAGTAGCCCAAGCTCGCCGAGGCTGGTTGCAAAAAGAAGATGTACTGAATACCTTTAATTTAGAAAAACTACTGGAGTTTCTTGACCGTAAGAAAAAAAACTAAGTAGCAATTTTTTCCAATGTAGCAGGCATCTTCCTTTTGTGTTCACTTTCCCGGATTTTGTTTTTTATCCGGGAAAGATAAGGCTCCTCCACTTTTTTATGAAGGATAAATTCATCAATTTTTTCATAAGTAATCCCCATTTCTTCTTCATCAGTTTGCCCCTCCCATAGTCCTGCAGAAGGAGGCTTTGTGATGATAAAAGAAGGGATATCAAGAAAGCGAGCTAATTCCCTCACCTCGCTTTTAGTAAGATGAGCAATGGGTAAAATATCTACTCCTCCATCACCGTATTTGGTAAAATAACCCACGGTTATTTCACTTCGATTAGAGGCTCCACAAACTAAATAATTTAATCGGTTAGCAAAGTAGTAAAGCGTACACATCCGCAGACGGGGTTTTAAGTTAGCCAGAGCTAAAGAACGGTTATTTTTTTGTTTTTCTCCTAAAATTTCCAAGAAAGCATCATAAGGTTTTTCTAAAGGGATAATTCGATGGGGAATAGAGAACATTTGCGCTACTTTTAAAGCATCTTCTAAATCCTGAGGAATACTATAGCAGGGCATCATGATTCCCAGAGATTTTTTTCCCAGGGCTTTTTGAGCTAAAACGGCTACTACTGAGGAATCAATGCCTCCGCTCATCCCCAGTATCAATCCTTGAGCTTTAGCTTCTTCTACTTTTTTTCTCATCCAGGTAATGATTTTTTGTGTTTCTTCCTTCCAATCTCTCATAATTTTCTCCTGTTAGGGAAATAAATTTTTTAAAGCAGGATAGGCATCTCTAAATTTAAGATATAGTTCAGCATAAATTTCTGCTGCTTTTTTCTCTGGGAAAACAGGGTTTCCGTAGCGAATGATTCTAGAAATAATATCTTCTTCTGAAGAATTTTCTATCCCTATCATAGCCAGGATACAAGCACCGGTAGCTGCTTCTTCCCTCACCTGGGTGGTAAAAAGAGGGGTATCAAGAACCGAGGCCATGATTTTTCTCCATAAAGCGCTTTTAGCTCCTCCTCCGGAAAACACTATGTGTTGCGGCTTCACTCCTAGTTCTTTAAACACCTCTATAGCATTTCTCAACCCCAGGCATACTCCCTCCATGATGGCACGAATAAAATGGGCTCTCCCGTGAGTAAGGTGAAGGTTAAGAAATGCCCCCCGAGCTCGGGGATCCATATAAGGCGTTCTTTCTCCAATGAGATAGGGGAGAAAAATCAAACCCTGGGAACCAGCTTCCACTTTTTGAGCTTCCCGATCCAATTCCTTAAAATCAAAAGCTTGAAGCGGAGAATCAAGAATTGATTTTTTAAACCAGCTAAGAGAGAGTCCAGCACAAAGAGTAGCACCTAAAAGATGCCAGAATGCAGGAATAGCATGACAGAAAGTGTGAATGCGCAACTTATCATCGACCAGAGGTTCGTAGAGAGGGGTAAATACTTGTCCTCCAGTTCCTATAGTTACTAAAAGTTCTCCTTCTTCAGTTATGCCATTTCCCAGAGCTGCACAATGCTGGTCACCTGCTCCAGCTATTAAAAACACTTTCCCTTTTAAACCTAATTCTTCTTTAATCTCTTCTTTCATCTGACCAATTACCTGAGTGGATTCATAAGCAGGAGGAAAGATGCTGTGATTTAACTCTAAAATTTCTAAAATTTCTTTTGACCAGTTTCTTTTTCGAATATTAAAAAGAAGAGTGGAAGAAGCATCGGCTACATCAGTAGAAGGGGTAAGACCCATTTTAATCTTCAAATAATCCTTGGGTAAAATTGCCCACCTTATACGGCTAAAAATTTCTTTCTGGTTTTCTTTGAGCCATAATAGAGTTGGTGCCATAAAGCCGGTAGCTACATCGCCTCCACAAATAGTAGCTAATTTATCTTTTAAGTTTTCCCGAATGATTTTTACTTCCTGGTGAGTACGCTGGTCTGCCCAGATGATAGCAGGACAAAGGGGTTTCAGGTTATCATCTATTATTACTGTTCCATGCATTTGACCGGAGAAGCCAATGCCTTTGATGTTAACTTGGGGAATAGAGCTTACCAGCTCTTTGATTGCCTCTTTAGTTTTTTCCCACCAGGTTTCAGGATCCTGTTCAGCAAACCCGATTTGAGGAGTTAAAATGGAGTATTCACGGCTGGCGGAACCTAAGAAATTCCCCTCTTCGTCCCAACCTACTACTTTAACTCCCTGAGTTCCTAAATCAATGCCCAAAAACTGTTCCATTCTTTTTTCCCCTTTGATTTAACGAAATAAAACAACTCGTTTCCTTTATTATGTTTATCAAGTATAACATAATAAAATACCCATTGAACCCTGGTTTAAAAAAATATATAATGACCAGAGTTAAATCCAAGATTTAAGGAAGAGGTCTATGAGTCGCCTGATTACTGAAATGTTAAAAGAGGAAATGGAAAAAGTTCTGGCGGTAAATTTTCCGGGAATAGTGGAAGAAAGAGAAATAACTGTTGAGCCTACTAAGGAGAAGAACCATGGTGATTTTGCTACTAACTTAGCTTTCATTCTTTCTCGAAAAGTAAGGAAGCCTCCCCGAGAATTAGCTATTAATTTACAATCGTTTCTTTCCCGAAGCTTGGAAAAATTTGCCCGGGTGGAAGTGGCAGGAGGAGGGTTTATTAACTTCTTTTTAGAAGATGAAATTTTATTATCTTTTATTCAGGAAGTGGAGAAAGAAGAAGAAGATTTTGGGACAGTAGACCTGGGTAAGGGCAAGAAAACTCAGGTAGAGTTTGTGAGTGTCAATCCTACCGGTCCTTTGCATGTGGGTCACGGTAAATGTGCTGCTTTTGGAGATAGCTTATCTCGCATCTTAAAAAAAGCTGGTTTTCAAGTGGAAAAGGAGTATTATATTAATGATGCAGGGAGGCAGATTGATCTTTTGGGAGCTTCCTTGGAAGCGCGTTTTCGTCAGCTTTTAGGAGAAAAGGTAGAAGTCCCAGAAGATGGTTATCAAGGAGAATATCTCATTCCTATTGCAGAAGAATTATTACAGGAAAAAGGAAGGGAGATTTTAAACCTTTCTCCTTCTGAGCGTTTGGAAGTGTTTCGAACGTTTGCAGTGCAAAAGATTTTAAATAGTATTCGTCATGATTTAGATGATTTTCGAGTGCATTTTGACGTATGGTTTCGAGAGAGTTCTTTATACCAGAGGAAAGAGGCGGAAGAAATATTATCCCTTCTTAAGGAACGAGGATATACTTATAATAAGGATGGTGCTCTCTGGCTCCGGACTACTGATTGGGGAGATGACAAAGATAGAGTATTAGTGCGAGAAAATGGATTGCCTACATATTTTGCTTCTGATATTGCTTATCACTGGAATAAGTGGGAAAGAGGGTTCCAGCTGGTTATCGACATCTGGGGAGCAGACCATCACGGTTATATCCCGCGAATGTATGCAGCAATGCGTGCTCTGGGTCTTCCTGAAGATTTTTTGGAAATCTTCATTGTTCAGTTTGTTACTCTCCTGCGAAGAGGACAGCCAGAAAGAATGTCTACAAGGCAGGGTGAGTTTGTACCTCTCAGACAGTTGATTGACGAGGTAGGAGTGGATGTAGCCCGCTATTATTTTTTAATGAGAGACCCAGCTACTCATCTGGAGTTTGATATAGAAGAAGCTAAAAAACAGTCCATGGATAACCCGGTATATTACGTCCAGTACGCTCATGCTCGCATTGCTTCTCTATTTAAAGAAGCAGAAAAGAGGGGATTTGTGTCTTTTCCTCTGGCTGATACTTTATCTAGGTTTCCCAGCGAAGAGGAAAGAGAAATTGTCAAAAAAATAGCTTATTTTCCGGAAACAGTGAAACGCAGTGCTCTCTTGCGCCAGCCTTATTTGATTTGTAATTATCTTCAGGATTTGTGTGGAGATTTTCACTCTTTTTATAATCTTTACCGGATAATTGATGAAGATAATGTAGAGCTTACTTATTTTCGGCTGAACCTTTGCCGAGCGGTACAGATTGTACTGAAAAATGCCTTTCAACTTTTGGGAATCTCTGCTCCTGACACTATGTAAAAATAACTAAAATTCTTTCTTAACTGAGGGGAATCATTCTCTCCTTAAAGTGAAAACTTAGTGATACCATACTGGATAAAAGGAGTTAAAAATGGATAAGGGAAAGTATATATTTGTAACTGGTGGAGTAGTATCGTCTTTAGGGAAAGGTATAACCGCTGCCTCATTAGGGAGAATTTTAAAAAGTAGAGGATTTCGGGTTACCATGCAGAAGTTTGACCCTTACATAAATGTTGATGCCGGCACTATGAATCCTTATCAACATGGAGAAGTATTCGTAACTTACGATGGAGGAGAAACTGACTTAGATCTGGGACATTATGAGCGGTTCATCGATGAGGAGTTATCCAGATTAAGCAATGTAACTACCGGGAAAATTTATAGTTCAGTTATTGAAAAAGAAAGAAGAGGTGATTACCTGGGAGCTACTGTCCAGGTAATTCCCCATATAACTAACCAGATTAAAGAAGAGATTTTCCGATTAAGAGAGGAAAGTAAAGCAGATATCTCCATTGTGGAGATTGGGGGAACAGTAGGAGATATAGAAGGGCTGCCTTTCTTAGAAGCTATTCGCCAGATAAAAAACGATATAGGAAAAAGCAATTGCCTTTATATTCATGTGACTCTCGTGCCCTATCTTGAAGCAGCCGGGGAACTAAAGTCTAAACCTACTCAGCATAGCGTAAAGGAATTACGGAGCATTGGTATTCAGCCAGATATAATAGTTTGCCGCTCTTCTCATCCTATCACCCCGGAAGTGATGGCCAAGATTTCCCTTTTCTGTGACCTGGATAAAGATGCCATAATCCCTCTTATGGACGTTGATTCTATTTATGAGGTACCTTTAGTTCTGGAAGAAAAAAAAGTAGGAGATTTGATAGCCAGTCGTTTAGAAATGAAGTCCACTTCTTCTGATCTGGGAGAGTGGTCTCAAATTGTTCAAAAGGTTAAAAAAGCAGATAAAGAAGTAAACATTGGTTTAGTAGGAAAGTATACCGAATCAAAAGATGCTTACTTAAGTGTTTGTGAGGCGCTTAAACATGGAGGGATAGAGTCAGGATTAAAAGTAAGCATTAAGTCAGTAGAAGCAGAAAAACTAGAGGGTAATGAGGCAAGTTGTTTTCTTTCTAAAGTGGATGGTATAATTATCCCCGGAGGTTTTGGTCAGCGAGGAATAGAAGGTAAAATTCGAGCTGTTCGATATGCCCGAGAAAACGGGATTCCTTTTTTAGGAATATGTCTGGGAATGCAGGCAGCAGCGATCGAGTTTGCTCGAAATGTTCTTCATTTTTATAGTGCTCATTCTACTGAATTCGATCCCTTAACTCCTTATCCGGTGATTGATTTATTACCTTCTCAAAAGGATGCCCAAAAAATGGGTGGGACCATGCGTCTGGGCAACTATCGGTGTGTTTTAGAGAATTCTCTGAGTAAATCTCTTTATAAGAGGGAAGAAGTTTGGGAGAGACATCGTCATCGTTATGAGCTTAATAACCTGTTTGTAAATGACCTGGAAAGAGCAGGGTTGCGAATGGCTGGTTATAATCCTGATTACCAAGTAGTGGAAATAATAGAGTTAAAAAATCATCCCTTCTTCATAGGGGTACAATTTCACCCTGAGTTTAAATCTCGGCCCAATCAAGCTCATCCTTTATTCTGTGGTTTTGTGGAAGCAGCTTATTGTTATCAACAAGAAAGAAGGAGAAATAGACTTGGAATTTAAACGTCCTCTGGGGATAATCGATTCAGGTATTGGTGGTTTAAGTGTAGTAAATGCGGTCAGAGCTCTTTTACCGGCAGAAGATATTATCTATATAGCCGATCCTCTTAATTTTCCTTATGGAGAGAAAGGTAAAGAAGAGTTACTGGAAATAGTAAAACCCATTATTGGTTATCTATTCCAAGATAGAAAAGTAAAATTAATTATTACTGCTTGTGGCACTCTAAGCTCTCTATGTCTTCCTGATTTAGCTCAATTAATAAATATTCCGATTATGGGGATTGTTCAGCCAGCCTGCCAGGAGGCGGCAAAAGTAACAAAACAAGGCAGAATAGGAGTACTGGCTACCCGGGCTACAGTGAAGGCGGGAGCTTTTTGCAGGACTTTAAAAGAGATTAATCCGGATATAGAAGTAATTGAAGAAGCCTGGCCAGAATTTGTTGCTGCAGTGGAAAAAGGGAAATTCAATAGCCCGGAATGGAAAAGGCAAATTAAAAATAGGCTTATCTCTTTGAAAGAGAGAGGAGTGGATACCTTAATTATGGGTTGCACTCATTTTTCTCTTATCAGCTGGTTTTTTCAAGAACTGGGGGGAAAAGAACTGCAAGTGGTAGACCCTGCCTGGGTCTGTGCTCAGGAAACAAAAAATAAATTATATTCTGAGAGAGAAACGGGCTCATCTTCAGGTAAGCTATCTATTTTTGTGCGAGGCGATGGTTTTTCTTTTCGGAAGTCTTTAGAGAATTTGCCCTTTAATTTGAAAGAGGAAATAAATCTTTTTCCTGTCGATTCAGGTGTGAATATCGGTGTCTGAAAAGTTTATTTTGCCTTCCTATGGAAAAATCAACTGGTTTTTAAAAATTGGAGAAATACGCCCTGATGGTTATCATGATATTGAATCGCTAATGCAAAAGATTGCTTTTGGAGATGAAATTGAAGTTGCTTTAGAGGAAAGAGACCACATTACCTGTAATTTTCCCATTCCCACCGGGGAAGATGGTATTCTGGGCAGGTTATTGATAGAATTACGTAAAATAGCTCCCCCTCTTCGAAAAGTCGGTTTTAATATAAAAATCAAAAAAAACATTCCTCCCGGAAGCGGACTGGGGGGAGGAAGTAGCAATATAGCTTCTATTTTGCAACTGATTAATTCAGTTTTTAAGTTAAATCTGGACTGGGAAGAAGTTAAATCTATTGCTGTCCGTATTGGTTCAGATGTTCCTTTTTTTGCTCGGGGGGCGCCTTTTGCCTGGGTGAGAGGAAGAGGAGAAAAAGTAGAGCCTCTTTTTTTTGTTCCTCAGCGGTTTTTGGTTTTGCTTTTCCCTCCCTTTTCTATTTCTACTGCCTGGGCTTATCAATGCTGGGAAGAGAGAAAGGGAGAATTTAAAAAAAGTAAAAAAGTTGGAATGAGCCTTAAAGAATTTCTAAAAGTAAAGAATCCAGAACTGATAGAAGAAATAATTTGGAATGATTTTGAAGAAGTAATTTTTCAGAATCTTCCGGATTTAAACTCTTACAGGAGGTTGCTTTTAGAATCAGGGTGTAAGAAAGTCTTTATGAGTGGTAGTGGTTCTACTCTGGTAGGGGTGGTGGAAAACAAAGAAGAAGGTGAGAAGATAGTGAGAAAAACTTCCGCTTCCAATGTTAAAGTTATTTTGACTTCTACCTGGGGAGCAAAAGAAGGAGGAGAAAATTATGACTGATGCCATAGTTTTAGCTGGTGGAGGAGAAGGAGAGATTGAAAAAAAATTTGGAGTTACTAATCGGTCCCTACTTGTCATAAAGGATAAGTTTATGATAGAGTATGTAATAGAAGCTCTCAAAAGTGTCTCCTCTATTAAGAGAATTATAGTAGTTGGACCAATAAATGAGATAAAAAGCCGAATTGGTGGTTTAGTGGAGGAAGTAGTACCACCAGGGAAAAATCCTTTCGAAAGTGCCTGGAAAGGTTTGGAAGTTTTACAAACTAGAGAGAAAGTCCTGGTATCCGGTAGTGACTTACCCCTTCTAAAAGGTGAAATGGTAGAAGATTTTCTGCTTAGATGTAGCAAAGAAGAAGCTGATTTTTATTATCCTATTATCCGTCGAGAAGTTTATGAAAAAAAGTTAAACGATTCTCAGAGAACCTTTGTACGTTTGCGAGATGGATGCTTTACAGGTGGCGATATTCTATTTCTCAATCCTCAGGTGATGGAAAAGAAAAAAGAGTGGATTTCTCGAATAATTGAAAATCGCAAAAATCCTGTTGCTCTTGCTCGATTGATAGGGGCAAAAATTATTTTTAAATACTTCACCAAGCAGTTAACTATCAAAGATGTAGAAGAGCGAGTTGACAAGGTATTGGGCATAAGGGCTTTAGCTGTTATTACTCCCTATCCTGAAATGGGATTTGATGTAGATAAGGTGGGGCACGTTCAGGTAGCAGAGAGAATTTTAAAAAAATAATAGGAGGAATCAAAAGTGGATAACAATGATAACCAGGTAAAAGAGTTAGTGGTGGAGAAAGAAACAGATAAAAAAATACCCGCAGTGCAGTTTTCCTTGGCTGACCTGAAAAGGAAAACTAACGCTGAATTATTTGAAATTGCCCAGAGTTTAGGTATATCTGGTTATAGTCGTAAAAGAAAAAACGATTTGGTGTTCGAAATTCTTAAAAAATCTGCTGAATCTAAGGGTTACCTTTTCAGTGAAGGGGTTTTGGAAATAACCCCTGAGGGCTACGGGTTTTTGCGCACTTCTGACGATTTCAGTCCTAGTGATAGCGACGTTTATGTTTCTCCTTCACAGATTAAACGCTTTATGTTAAGTGTAGGAGATAAAATAGCAGGACAGGTGCGTCCTCCCAAGGAAGGAGAAAGATATTATGCCCTTTTGCGGATTGAAGCTATAAATGACGAGGACCCAGACCAGGCTAAAAAACGCCCTCTTTTTGAGAATCTCACCCCTATTTTTCCTGATGAACAGTTGGTTTTGGAAACCGTTTCCGAGGAGATTTCTACCCGTATCATCGATCTTTTTGTTCCTATTGGGAAAGGCCAAAGAGGATTAATAGTTTCTCCTCCTAAGGCGGGAAAAACTGTGCTTTTGGAGAAAATTGCCAATGGCATAATGGCCAATTATCCTGAAGTAGTATTAATTGTTCTTTTGGTTGACGAGCGGCCAGAAGAAGTTACTCAAATGGAACGCTCAGTCAAAGGACAAGTTATAGCTTCCACTTTTGATCAGAAGCCGGAAAATCACTTGCGAGTGGCCGAACTCACCCTGGAGCGAGCTAAACGTTTAGTAGAAGAAGGCAAAGACGTGGTCATCCTTTTAGATAGTATTACCCGTCTGGCACGAGCTAATAACCTGGTGGTTCCTACCACAGGAAAAACTCTTTCTGGAGGCATTGATTCTTCTGCTCTTCACTGGCCTAAGCATTTTTTTGGAGCAGCTCGCAACATTGAGGAAGGTGGCAGCTTAACTATTATAGCGACTGCTTTGATTGATACTGGTTCAAGAATGGATGAGGTAATTTATGAAGAGTTTAAGGGAACAGGTAATATGGAGCTTCACTTAAATCGTGCTTTAGCAGAAAGCCGTATATTCCCGGCTATAGATATTCATCGTTCGGGAACTCGGAAAGAGGAGCTCTTGCTAAAGAAGGAAGATTTAGAGAGAATCTGGATGTTAAGAAAGCTTTTATCTACCGTAGAAACTCAGGAAGCTACTCAGATGGTTATTGAGCGGATGAGAAACACTCGCTCTAATAAAGAATTTCTCAAAATTATCGACCAAGTTATCAAAGCTTCACGATGATAGGTGTATAGCTTTTATAGTTGTTAACTACGAAGATTGCTATAGCCGTTTCTTCCTCTTAAGAAGGAAATTTGTTTTTAGGGTGTCGCAAGTATGCTAGGCCTATTTTCCTAACGTGATTTGCTTCAGTTCTTACCTTTAATTTTTGAGTTTGGAGGGTTTGGCATCATAAATCCGCAAATTCAGCAACAAAGGCTATGATACATATGATACAATCTGTTTCCAGACCTAGGAAAGGCATGAAAAACTCATAATATAGTA
>DAOSVE010000023.1:0-21778 GCA_035593465.1 Candidatus Atribacteria bacterium
TTGTAATGGATTTTGCGGTTAACTATATAATGAAGCAGAACTTAAATAGAAGCATGAAAGATGGCATTTAATGTGGTCTTTATTGGCTTGTCCTCTAGAATATAGGAAATATCCCTTTTGTTATATCTTTGTAACCCTGAGGTGTAAAAATAACTACACAAACAGCCTCTTCCTTATTGCTGGTTGATTCTGACAGTGGTATAATGAGAAACAAGAATGATATTGATAATCATTATCAAATTATTGTCAGGGGGAGCAATGTTATGGAGAAAATATGGGAGAAGGAGTTTGATTATTTTAACAAAAGAGTTACCCCCTATCGGAGAGCCATCATAGAAATTTTTGAAGAAGAGGGGAGACACCTTTCGGCGGAAGAAGTATATATACTCTTAAAGAAAAAGCAGGAAAAAGCAGGAATAGCTACGGTTTATCGTAATCTAGATTTACTGTCCCGAATGGGACTTCTCCACCGGGTAAATTTTGGTGATGGTAAAGAACATTATGAAATGACCAAAGTGTCTCCCGGCCAGCATCATCACCATTTAGTTTGTACTCGGTGCGGGAAAGTAGTGGATTATAGTGAGTTAGTAGGAGAAGAACATGAATTTTTGAATCGCTTAGAGAAAAAACTAAGTAACAAACATGGTTTTTTAATCCAGTCTCATCAAATATATTTTTACGGACTCTGTGAGGATTGCAAATCAAATTCTGGATCTTGAAGTGCTGAGCTTGTAATACCTAGGGGAAAGGTAGAGTGGTAAAGTTGGAGAAAAATAAGGTGTCTTTGGTAGAGATGTTGCCGGGACAAGAAGGAACAGTAATAGCGATTGATGGTGGACAAGGGGTGGTGAATAGATTATGGGTCATGGGAATTTTTCCGGGAAGAAAGATAACAAAATTGAGTTCTCTGCCCGCTCAAGGTCCGGTAGTGATCAAAGTGGGGAATCAAGAGCTGGCTCTAGGAAGGGGGATGGCTCAAAGGGTGATAGTAGAAGTTACCCAATAAAAAAAGTGGTTTTGGCTGGCAACCCCAATGTGGGTAAAAGTGTTATTTTTACTCAATTAAGTGGAGTTTATGCCATTTCTTCCAATTATCCCGGTACGACTGTTGATTATTCTAAAAGTGCGGTTCGGAAAAACGGGACGTGGTTTGAGTTAATTGATGCTCCGGGTACTTATGCTCTCTCTGCTGAAGCCGAGGCAGAAAAAATAGCCGAAAAGTTGATCGAAGAAGGAGATATAGTGATAAATGTGGTAGATGCTACTAATCTGGAGCGCAATCTTTACCTCACTTTCGAGCTTCTGGAAAAGAGAAAGCCCATGATTTTAGTTTTAAATATGTGGGATGAGGCTAAAAAACGAGGGATTGAGATAGACCGCCAGGCTTTAGAGAAAGCTCTAGGAGTGCCTGTTATTCCAGTAGTAGCTACCACTGGAGAGGGAATCAAAGATTTGATTCGTGCCTTAGACCGAGCTCAAATTCCCAAATTGATTCCTCAAGACCATGAAAAGCGCTGGGAAGAAATCGGAAGTTTATTGGAGAAAGTCCAGCGGTTCTCTTATCGAGAACCACAGTGGGTCGATTTTCTTTACCGGGCTACTATATCTCCTGTGGGAGGACTATTAATTGGAATAGGAGTTTTGGTAGGATCTTTTTTTCTGATTCGCCTAATTGGTGAGGGAATAATTAATTATGTTTTTGACCCTCTTTTTGACCGTTTTTATCTTCCTTTATTAGAAAAGTTAGACCAGCTACTTTCCTTTTCTCCTTTTCTTCAAAGTCTTTTGATTGGTCAGAAAATCGAAGGAGTTATTGATCTGGAACAATCTCTGGGAGTGTTATCTACTGGAGTTTACATTCCTGTAGCAGTAGTTCTACCTTATATTTTAGCTTTTTATCTAATTTTAGGTCTCTTAGAAGATATAGGTTATCTTCCTCGGCTTGCAGTTCTGCTTGATGGCTTTCTCCACAAAGTTGGTTTGCATGGGTATGCTATTGTACCTACCTTGCTGGGTTTAGGGTGTAATGTCCCGGGGATTTTAGGCACCCGGGTTTTAGAAAGCGAAGCAGAGCGGTTTATTGTAGCTACTCTTATATCGGTAGCAGTCCCCTGTGCTGCCCAACAGGCTCTCATTGTGGGGGTATTAGGTGACTTCGGGATAGGTCCGGTGATTTTGGTGTATTCCGTTCTTTTTGTGGTCTGGATGGTTACCGCTCTTTTTCTCAAACTCGTAGTTCCTGGGTATCGTCCGGCATTAATTATAGAAATTCCTCCTTATCGCTTACCTTATCCTAAAGCAGTAGCTTCCAAGTTGTGGATGAGAATTCGAGAGTTTTTGAAAGATGCTCTTCCCATCGTTTTATTAGGAGTTCTGGGGATTAATCTTCTTTATACTACTAATATTTTTTCCCACTTGGCTGAAACTTTCAGTCCCTTTCTTTCCCGATGGTTAGGATTACCCGGGGAGGCTGTTTTCGCTTTGTTTCTAGGCTTTTTGCGTAAAGATTTGGCTATGAGTCTGCTTATTCCTCTTGAGCTTTCATTAAAACAACTGATCATATCCAGTGTGGCGCTGGCTATGTTTTTCCCCTGTGTAGCTACTTTTGTGATAATATTACGGGAGTTAGGCTGGAAGAGGCTTCTTCAAGCTACTGCAATTATGGTTTCTTTGGCACTGCTGGTGGGAGGATTCCTGAATGTAGTTTTATAATTTCCAGAGTCTTTTCTTTTCCAACGATGAGAGCTTGAAGATGGAGCAATTATCCATCCAGAAAAGGGAGAAATTGAGGTATTTCTTGTTGTAGAAGCTTTCCCCTATTCCTCTCGACAAAAATTCAATAATGGGTTAGGCTATATTGGATTGGCTTTTTGATACAATACTTTGCTCAAAGAAATAAGCGATGTCCACTTTTGTTTATGTTGTCTACTATAGAGGAGAAGGTTAAAATTAAGTATTTGTCAAAGAGGGAGAGGTCAGTATATAGCGAAGAAAAATATTTCCTGTCCCGCTCTCTTTTCTGGCCAATATTCTTTCCTTCTTTACCAGGATAAAACATGAAAGAAGAACATTCTTTAGTAAAAAATACTTTAGTAGTGGGAATGGGTACTTTCCTGTCCCGAATTTCGGGTTTTTTAAGGGAAGTTTTAATTTCCTCTTCCTTTGGGGCTACCTGGGTTACTGACGCCTTTTTAATTGCTTACACCATTCCCAATCTTTTACGTCGACTTTTTGCTGAAGGAGCGTTGAGTGCTTCAGTAGTCCCGGTTTTTTCTTGCTATAGAGAGGAAAAAGAATCTTCTCAGGAATTTATTTCCGCTTCTTTTACCGGTTTTACTTTAATTGTTTCCCTGGTCTGTATTCTGGGAATGATTTTTTCCCCTCTTCTCGTGAATATTATAGCGGTAGGTTTTCGGGGTGAGGTAGAAAAGATATCTTTAACTACTGACTTTACCATTATTATGTTTCCTTTTCTCCTTCTGGTTTCCTGGTCTGCCTTGCTCATGGGTTTTCTTAATACTCTTAATATTTTCAGTTGGTCGGCAGTGGCACCGATTTTATTTAATCTGGGAACTATTTTCTCTCTCTGGTTTTTTAGATCTTTTTTAGGCCCTTATGCTTTAGCCTGGGGAGTAATTTTAGGAGGAATTGGTCAATTTCTGTTTCAAGTTCCCCCTCTTTATCGAGCGGGTTTCCATCTTCACTGGGACTGGAGGTTCTGGGAGAATGAAGGTTTCCGAAAAGTCATCGGTCTTATGCTTCCGGTTAGTTTTTCTCTGGCGGCGTCACAAATCAATACTATAGTGGATAGAATTATTGCTTCTACCTGTCAAGAAGGAGCAGTGTCTGCCCTTTATTTCGCTGATAGATTGATGGAATTACCCTTAGGAGTCTTTGGGGTGGCACTTTCCGTCGCCATTTTACCTTCTCTTTCTCAAAAATTTTCTAAAGGAGAAGAAAGGGGATGGGAAAATGTTTTAGCTCAGGGTATGCGATGGATTATATTTTTGATGTTACCCGTAGCTGCTTTTCTGGTCATTTTTGCTACTCCGCTTGTGAAACTGGTTTATGAAAGAGGAGCATTTGATTTTATAGCTTCTTCTATGACTGCTCGGGCATTAATTTTTTATACTCTCGGGTTACCTTTTTTCTCCTTGAATCTTCTCTTCACCCGTGCTTTTTATTCTCGAGGAGATACCAGAACTCCAGTTAAAGTTAGTTTAATTTCGGTATTTTCTAATGTAGGGTTAGACCTTCTCCTGGTTCGATGGATGGATTTTGGCGGTCTGGCTTTAGCTAGCTCTTTAGCTGCTTTTCTAAATTCTTTTTTACTTATTTTATGTTTAAGCCGCGCCCGGGGATTGCTTAAAATCGGGACTTTGCTGCCTGGTAAATGGATGGGGAAAATTTTAGCTCAAGTGGCCTCGTTTACTTTCTTTTGCCAATTTCTCCAGGGGAAGTTTTATCCCGGAGGAATAGAAAGGGGTTTATTTTCTTTTATTGGTATTATAATTTTAGTAAGCGGGTTTTATCTTTTACTTACTTTTCTTTTCCAGATGGAAGAAGGTAAGGCAATTGTTTACTTATTTCGTAACAGGAGGAATAACGCTGGATAATGGATAGAAATAAAATCAGGAACTTTGGTATCATTGCTCACATCGACCATGGTAAATCGACCCTGGCTGATAGAATTCTGGAAATTTGCGGGGCAGTTCCCAAGGGGAAAATGAGAGAGCAATTTCTAGACCGCATGGAGCTGGAGCGGGAAAGAGGAATAACCATCAAAGCAAAGGCAGTAAGAGTGGAGTATTTTTCCCCTCCAAGGAGGGAAAAATACATTTTGAATTTAATCGATACTCCTGGGCATGCTGATTTTAGCTATGAAGTTTCGCGGAGTTTAGCAGCTTGTGAAGGAGTTTTACTGGTGGTGGATGCTTCTCAGGGGGTAGAAGCTCAAACTTTAGCTCATGCTCATCTTGCTATTTCTCAGGGTCTTGTTATTCTTCCAGTAATAAATAAAATTGACCTTCCCTCTGCTGATCCTGAAAGAGCGATGAGAGAAATAGAAACTATTCTGGGAGAGGACCATCTTCCTTTTACTCTGGTTAGTGCCAAACTGGGAACTGGGGTAGAAGAGTTAATGGAAAAAATTGTTCAATTTATTCCTCCACCCGAAGAGAGGGATTCTCCTTTTCTCCGGGCGTTAATTTTTGATTCAGTTTATGATTCTTATCGGGGTGTTATTCCTTTCATCCGGGTAAGAGAGGGAGAAATTAAAAAAGGAATGGAAATCATGATGTTTTCCACTCGCTGTAGTTTTCCCGTTTTAGAGGTGGGAGTTTTTACTCCGGAGATGAAAGAAGTAGATAGCTTAGGTCCCGGAGAAGTAGGCTATGTAGTTGCTAATATTCATCATTTAGAGGATAGTCAGGTGGGAGATACCATTACTTCTTTCTCCTACCCTGCTCCTTCTCCTATTCCGGGGTACAAAAAAGTAAAACCCCTGGTGTTCTGCAGTTTTTATCCGGTGAGCTATGAGGATTATTCTAAATTAAAAGAGGCTTTAGAGAAATTGCAGCTTAATGATGCTGCTTTGAGTTTTGAAGCCGATTTTTCGGAGGCTCTGGGTTTTGGCTTCCGTTGTGGATTTCTGGGCCTTCTCCACATGGAAATAACCCAGGAAAGAATGGAGCGGGAATTCGGAGTAGAAGTGGTGGCTACTGCTCCTCATGTGGTGTACCATATTTTGACCAAAAAAGGGGCAGTGTTAGAAGTGAAGTCTCCCAAAGATTTCCCTTCTCCAGGAGAAATAGAAATGATGGAAGAGCCTTATGTGGAGATGAGCATAACTGTCCCAGCGGAGTATTTAGGAGGAGTGATGGACCTCTGCCAGTCCCGGCGAGGGATTTTTAAAGATATGGTTTATTTGAGCGAACAACTGGTTCTTTTGAGGTATGAACTGCCTCTTGCTGAAATTTTACTCGATTTTTATGACCGCTTAAAAGCAGTGAGCAGAGGTTATGCCAGCTTAGACTATGAATTTAAAGGATATCGTCCGGCAGAATTGGTGAGAGTGGATATTTTGATTAATCAAGAAAAAGTGGATGGCCTTTCTTTTATTTCTCCGGAGGAGAATGCTTATTACCGGGGTAGGGAGTTAATTTCCAGGTTGAAGGAGCTCATTCCCCGACAACTTTTTCCTATTTCTTTGCAAGCAGCCATAGGAGGAAAAATAATTGCCCGGGAAGATATACCGGCTCTGCGCAAAGATGTACTGCAGAAGTGCTATGGTGGAGATATAACCAGAAAGAGGAAACTCCTGGAAAAACAAAAAGAAGGCAAAAAGAGGATGAAAGCCATTGGCAAAGTTAGAATTCCTCAGGAAGCTTTTTTAGCGGTGATGAAAAGCGAGAAATGAAAAAATTATCTCTTTATTTTCATTTCCCTTTTTGTGTTAAAAGATGTCGCTATTGCGACTTTGTCTCCTACCCGGGAAGAGACCGGTCCTTTCACCTTAAGTACAAAGAAGCAGTTTTTGAAGAAATAGCTTTAAAAGTGGTAGAGGAAAATCTCCAGGGGAGGGAATTGACCACCATTTATCTGGGGGGAGGGACTCCTTCTTTGCTACTTCCTGAAGATGTAGAGGAAATACTGAACTACCTCCAATGTTTCTTTACTTTCTCATCTTCTATAGAGATAACCATGGAAGTGAACCCGGAAACAGTGAACAGAGAGAAAATAAATTCTTTTCGGAAAGCAGGAGTAAATAGACTCAGCGTAGGAGTACAATCTTTTAATCCCCGTTTTTTGCGTTTTTTAGGGCGGGCTTCTTCCTTGGAACAAATTGAGAATGTTTTACTTCAAATTAAGAAAGCTCGCTATCCCTCCTGGAATTTAGACCTTCTTTATAGCTTGCCTTTTCAGAGTTTCTCGGAGTGGCAAAAAGAGGTGGAGTGTGCTCTTGCCTATCATCCGCCTCATCTTTCCATCTATAATCTTACTCTTTCTCCTCTAGTTCCTCTTTATCAACTTGTTAAATATCACCCCCGGATTTTTCCTTCTCTTGACGAAGAAGCTCTTTATTTTGAATGGGCGATGGAAAAATTAGAGAGGGAAGGATACAAGCATTATGAGATTTCTAACTTTGCTCAACCGGGAGCAGAGTGCCGCCATAATCTCAATTATTGGAGAGAAGGAGAATATCTGGGAGTGGGGGTTTCAGCGTGGTCTTATCTAGAAGGGAGAAGACAAAAAAATACCAGTAGCTTAAAAAACTACCTCAAGCGGATAGAAGAGGGAAAAAGTCCTCTTACTTTTCAAGAAAAACTGGAGCCCTACCAAAAATTGGCCGAAGATATTATACTTCACTTAAGGACTAAAGAGGGGATAGAAACCTCATATCTTTTAGCCCGATACCAAAGGGAGGAAGTAGAAAATAAATTAAAGTGTCTGGAGTATTTATTTCAAGAAGGTTTTATAATTAAAGAGGCAGAAAGGTTTTATCTTTCTAAAAAAGGAATTTTAGTAGCTAACCAGATATTTCAAGAAGTTCTTGATTAAGGAGGGTAGGTTGTGCTATTTTTAGAACATGATACCGATTAGAGACGAGTTGCCAACCAGGAAATTTCCCGTAGTAACTGTAATTATTATTATAGCTAATGTGATATTTTTTATTTATGAATTGCTTTTGGGGCCTCAGCTGGAATCTTTTTTCTTTCAGGCTGGGTTGGTTCCGGCGGTTTTATGGGGTAAGGCTCGCCTTATAAACCCTTCTATCCCCCCTTTTCTCACCATTTTTACTTCTATGTTTCTTCATGGTAATCTTTTCCACCTTCTATCTAACATGCTCTATTTCTGGATTTTTGGTAATAATGTGGAAGATTTCCTGGGTCATTTTCATTTTTTATTCTTTTATCTGGTTTGTGGTCTTGCGGCAGGTCTCTCTCATGCGCTGATTTTTCCTTCTTCTACCGTTCCCACAGTGGGAGCAAGTGGTGCTATCAGTGGAGTGATGGGTGGGTATTTAATACTTTTCCCTTTTGCTCGAGTACTGGTTGCAGTAATCTGGGGATTTTTCTTCAATGTAGTTCGAGTTCCGGCGGCTTTACTTCTGGGGATCTGGATTTTTCTCCAGTTGATTTATGGCTTAACCTCTCTTCTTTCTCCTACTTTAGGAGGAACAGCATGGTTTGCTCACCTGGGGGGTTTTGTTGTGGGCTGCTTATGGTGTAAAATAGCTTCTAATTACTATGAACGCAAGACCTACTGGTAGTGATTTATGGTAGGAAAGATTAAATAAATTGATAGGGAGGAATAGTTAAGTGCTGGTAGAAGAAATTATGTTACCCGAGGTTATCACGGTAAACGACTTTGATTTGATTGCTGATGTTGTAGAATTTCTGGCCCGGAGAAAAGTTAGTGGAGCACCTGTCGTAGATTTAGAACAAAGACCCGTGGGTTATTTTTCTTCTCCCCTTTTTTTCCGACAGCTTATAGAATCGGCTCAAAAAGAAATAGCTATTACTGGCAACTTTATATCTGCTATTAAAGGAAAAATCAAAGAATTTTCCTCTCAAGAAGTTTCTGAATTTATGAGTAGTGATTTTGATTATCTGGAGGCAGATGAGGGGTTAGAAGAAGCTATAGATTTATTGCTTGATACTGACTTAGAGCTCATACCTGTGATACAGGGGGGGAAAATTGTAGGAGTGGTAAATCATAATAGAATTTTGCAATATTTTGTAGAAAGAAAATAAGGGAGGTGCAGAAAGATGAACAAGAAAACCATTCGAGATATCCCTCAAGAAGAACTTAAGGGAAAAAGAGTACTGGTGAGAGTGGATTTTAATGTTCCTCTGGATGAGAACCGGCAGGTCACCGATGATACAAGGATTGTAGAAAGTTTGCCCACCATAAAGTATCTTAAAGAAAGAGGAGCTAAAGTTATTCTGGTTTCTCACCTCGGCCGTCCTAAGGGGAAATTTGCTGAAGAGTTGAGAATGGACCCTGTAGCCCGAAAGTTAGAAGAGCTCTTAGGAGAGAAAGTTTATAAAGTAGATGATTGTATAGGAGAAAAAGTAGAAGAAGCAGTTTCTAAATTAAAAGATGGAGAAGTACTTCTTCTCGAGAATATTCGCTTTTACCCCCAGGAAGAAGCCAACGATGAGGAATTTGCTCGGGCTCTTTCTCGCTTAGCTGATATTTATGTGAATGATGCTTTTGGGACTGCTCACCGGGCTCATGCTTCTACTGCCGGGGTAGCTAAATTTTTGCCCGCTTATGCCGGGTTTTTGATGGAAAAAGAGCTGGAAGCTCTGGGAGAGAAGCTCAATAATCCAGTACGACCCTTTTTGGCTATTTTAGGAGGAGCCAAAGTGTCAACTAAAATTGGAGTGATTAGGAAACTCCTGGAAAAGGTGGACGTTCTTCTTCTAGGAGGTGGGATGGCTTATACTTTTGTTAAAGCTTTAGGCTATGCAGTGGGTAACTCTATTTTAGAAGAATCCATGATAGGGGAAGCTTCTGATGTTCTGCGAATAGCTCGAGAAAGAGGAGTGCGTCTGGAACTTCCGGAAGATTTTGTAGTGGCTCCGGACGCTAAAGAAGGAGTAGAAACTAAAGTAGTAAAATGGAATCAAATCCCTCCTGATATGGCAGGGTTTGATATTGGTCCGGAAGCGGTAGAGAAGTTTGGTCGCTACATCCAGGAAGCTCGAACTATTTTCTGGAATGGACCTCTCGGGGTTTTTGAAGTAGAGCCTTTTTCTCGAGGGACAGTGGCCATAGCCAAAAAGATTGCTGAAAGTGGCGCTATAAGTGTAATAGGTGGTGGAGATACCATAGCTGCTATTAAAAAGGCAGGAGTAGAGGATAAGATTACTCATATTTCTACCGGTGGTGGTGCTTCTTTGGAATTTTTGGAAGGACGAGCTTTGCCTGGGGTAGAAGCGTTGCTAGATAAGTAGAATTATAAAGGTCAGGAACTCGAGAGGGTCTGAATTATTCTCTGCCAGTGAGTTCCTGGCCAATATATTCGGTGGCATCGGGGACATTTTTTGAATTGAAAAAAAGTTAGAGAAACGAAAAGAGGGACTTCTTTTTTAGCTTCTTCTTGAGAGAGGTCGAAAAGTAATTCGTTACAATAGGGGCAGCGGGGAAAGGGAGTAGGATAAGTAAGGCGAAAAGTTTTAAGGACTTCTTGAATTTGTTCTTCTACCCGAGAAGAGGAAACTAGGCAAGCAACGTCAGAAGCACTTTTTGCTAAGGCCTGGTCTTTAGTAAGGAGAGTTCGGTGTTCAAAACGAGCTAATGCCACTATTTGGGGGTCATCCAGATATCGAAAGTACTTGGTATCATATCCCAAAATTCGCAGCCACCTGGCTAACTTACCTAACATACAATCAGCTAAAAATTTGGGGAGAACCATGTTTTTATTTTAACATAATAAAGTTAATTTTCTTGTTATGGAGGTCTGAAGATTATGCCTAATACTAAACCCCCTTATTTTTTAGGTATTGATGTGGGGACTCAGGGATTACGAAGTGGGATTTTTGATTCCCGTGGTAATGTGGTAGCCCTTTCCTTTTATTCTTATCCTGAACACCATCCCCGTCCGGGATGGGCAGAGCAAGACCCTGCTGATTGGTGGAAAGCGATTCAAGATACTGTTCGCCGTTGCGTTATACAGGGAGAAGTGCAACCAGAAGAAATTGCCGCTTTGAGTGTTAGTGCTAGCTCTTGTACTGTTCTTCCTGTGGACCAGTTTGGTAATCCCAAATACCGGGCTATCATGTGGATGGATGTCCGGGCTTTTGAACAGGCAGAAAGAATTAATGCTACTCATAACCCTATTCTTCACTATGCCGGAGGAAGTGAATCACCGGAGTGGATGATACCTAAAGCTCTGTGGCTTAAGGAGAATTTACCTGATGTTTTTGCTAACTCTGACTACCTGGTGGAATGCCAGAACTGGGTGGTTTTTAAACTTACCGGTCGCTGGGTGACTTCTCTCAATAATGCTATTTGCAAATGGAATTACTGTCCCCCCGAGGGAGGATGGCCAGTTTCTCTCTTGCGAGAACTTAATTTTGAAGAAGTACTGGATAAGTGGCCTCGGGATTTAATCCCGGTAGGGGGAAGAGCAGGGGAGTTAACTAAAGGGGCAGCTTCTGACCTGGGACTTATTCCTGGTATTCCTGTTATTCAGGGAGGAATAGATGCCTATGCTGCTATGGTAGGGTTAGATGTGGTTCACCCTCAGAGATTAGCTATGGTAATTGGCTCTTCTACCTGTCATTTGGCTCTTTCTGAACGTCCTATTTTTAGCCCCGGTATCTGGGGACCTTATCAGGGAGCAGTGTTACCTGATATGTGGATTTTGGAGGGAGGACAGAGTTCAACCGGTTCCATCATCAAGTGGTTTAGAGACAATTTCCTGCAGGAGGAATTCAGAGAAAAAGAAGAAGTGGAGAATATTTTTGATGCTATGGACAGGATAGCGGCTCAAATTCCTCCTGGTTCTGATGGTCTTGTGATATTGGATAATTTCCAGGGTAACCGCAGCCCTTACCAGGATCCTTTAGCTCGAGGCGCCATCTGGGGGCTTTCTTTGAGTCACACCCGGGCTCATATTTTGCGAGCCATGTATGAAGGCACGGCTTACGGGACATTCCATATTTTAGAGACTCTGGCTCGGGATGGCTTTCAGGTAGAAGAGATATATGCAAGTGGTGGAGGAGCAAGGAGTAAACTGTGGTTGCAAATTCATGCTGATGTGGCTGATATTCCCATTTACCTGACCACTGTAGAGGAGGCCAGTACCTTGGGGACGGCAATTTATGCTGCAGTGGGAGTAGGTTTTTATGGAAGCATTCCTGAAGCTACGCTCAAAATGGTGCAGATATCAGGTCAAATATATCCTCGTCGACAGAATAGAGATATTTATCGTTTTTATTATGAGCAATATGTTAAAAGTTATTGGCAACTTCGAGACCTGATGCATCGGGTCTCTACCAGGCTGGGAGCTATCCCGGGAGTTTAATTATTAAAATATCAAAAATTTAACTTGTTTTTATAATGTTGATAGTTAAAAATTTATCTTCTTGAGAATCAACACCGTAGTAAAAGATTGTGCCTTTGAAGCAGTTGAATTGGAGAAATTAAAAAGTGGGAGGAAGGAAATGCTGGGGAATAAAAGTATAAACGAGAGTAATCATTTAGAGATTGCCGGATGCGATGTAGTAGAATTAGCTCAAACTATGGGAACTGCTCTTTACGTGTATGATGAAGCTTTACTCCGCTCTAATATGCAGGAATATGAGAAAAGCTTTAGAGATAACTATCCTCATTTTTCTCTGGCTTATGCAGGTAAAGCTTTTTTGTGCTCTGCTTTATGCTCTATGATGGAGAAAGAAGGCTGGTGGTTAGATGTGGTGTCAGGAGGGGAATATTATCTTGCCTCCACAGCTAATTTTCCAGTAGAGCGAATCATCTTTCACGGTAATAATAAAACTCAAGAAGAGCGGTGCTTAGTCCTTCGAGGAGGAGTGGGACGGTGGGTAGTAGATAATGAAGTCGAGCTAAATTTTCTCCTTGAAGAAGCTCCGTTGTATGCCTCCTATAAAGTCCCCCTTTTTTTTCGTCTTATTCCTGGAGTTGACCCTCATACTCACCAGTATATCACCACTGGTAAAATTGATAGTAAGTTTGGTTTCCCCTTAGGGGAAGTAGAAAACGCCATATTAAAAGCTATTCAATCGGAAGATTTAGAAGTGTGGGGCCTCCACTGTCATATTGGCTCACAAATTGACCAGATAGAGCCTTTTTTGAAAGCGGTAGAAGTTATGCTTCAATTTATGGTTGATTTTAGAAAAAAACATGGTTTTGTGTTTCGAGAATTAGATTTAGGAGGAGGGTTGGGGGTTCCTTATGTAGATGAAGAAAAGGGCCGCTTTCCTTCTTTTGCTTCTTATGTAAAAGCGATCACTGAAAAGGTAAAGGAAAAATGTGATGAGTTTTCTTACCCTTTACCCCATCTTTATATAGAACCGGGGCGTTCGGTGGTAAATACTGCTGGTAGCACTATTTACCGGGTAGGGAGTGTAAAAGAAATTCCGGGGGTGAAGAAATATGTAGCTGTAGACGGAGGGATGACTGATAACCCCCGTCCTATTTTATACGGTGCTAAGTATCAAGCTCAGATTGGTAATCGAGTGGTAGGGAAAAAAGAAAAAGTTTCGGTGGTAGGTAAATGTTGCGAATCGGGGGACGTTTTAATAGAGGAAATTGAACTTCCCTCTCCTTATCCTGGGGATATTTTAGTAGTGGAGGCTACTGGAGCTTATAATTATTCCATGGCTTCCAATTATAATCTTATCCCTCGCCCGGGAGTGGTTTTCCTCCGGGAGGGGAGGCCGGAATTGGTGGTGCGTCCGGAAAGCTGGCATGATTTAGTAAGAAGAGATATTATTCCTTTAGAGAACCGAGAAGGTGAGAGATGATGAAGGAAATTGGGGTTTTTTTAGTAGGAGCAGCAGGTAAAATGGGGAGGGAAATAGTAAGAGCTATTCAGAAAGAAGAGGGCATAGTTTTACGGGGAGCGGCCGATAAGCAGGAAGTGGGCAAAGATGCAGGAGAGCTATCGGGTGTGGGACCTCTGGGAATTACAATAGAGGAAAATTTAGCTGAGGCGATAAATAAAGTAAAACCTGATGTTATCTGTGACTTTACTCAGGCTGCAGCTCTGCGGGAAAATCTTCCTCTTTTTCTGGATGGTAAAATCCCTTTAGTGATTGGAACGACGGGTTTAAGTAGCGAAGAAATAGAAACTCTGCGCCGTACATGCAATGATAGGGGGATAGGTTGTGTAATTGCTCCTAATTTTGCTCTGGGAGCGGTATTGATGATGTATTTTTCTCGCATTGCTGCTCGATATTTAGAACGAGCAGAAATAATCGAATATCATCACTCTCAAAAAAAAGATGCTCCTTCAGGGACAGCAATAAAGACTGCTCAGGGGATAGGAGAGATTAAAAGTACCTCTTTTTCTGATAAAAGCGAAGAAATATTATCCGGAGCGCGAGGAGCACTTTTGGGTTCGGTGAATATCCACAGTGTAAGATTGCCCGGCTTTATAGCTCATCAGGAAGTTATCTGGGGAGGAGAAGGAGAGATTCTCACCATAAGACACGATTCTCTGAGCCGGTCATCTTTTATGCCGGGAGTGATGCGCTCCATTAAAAAAGTTTATGAGGAACCCCGATTTTATTATGGACTGGAAGAAGTTATAGGTCTCACTTATTGATTGATAGATGTGATAAAATTTACCTCAAATTGAGGAGAGAAAAATGCGTTTTGTAAAAATGCACGGTTTGGGTAACGATTTTGTTATTTTCCCTGAAGAGGAGACTGAAGGAATCTCTTCCTGGTCTTCTTTTTCTTTAAAGGCTTGTGACCGTCATCGAGGAGTGGGAGGAGACGGAGTGATTTTGGTTTTATCTTCTTCGGTGGCTGACCTCAGGATGCGGATTTTTAACTCTGATGGTAGTGAAGCAGAAATGTGTGGTAATGGAGTTCGCTGTCTGGCTAAGTTTGCTTTTGAGCGGGGAATGGTGAATAAAAAAGAATTTACGGTGGAAACTAAAGCGGGTGTTATTATTCTCCGGATTACAGAAGAAGAAAAAGGGAAAGTGAAAAAAGTGAGAGTGAATCTGGGGAGGCCTCGCTTTCAGCCCCGGGAAATCCCTGTAGCTTTAGAGGAGAGAGAAGTAAAAAATTATCCTTTAGAGGTGGGAGATAGAATTTTCCTTGTTTCAGCTCTCTCTTTAGGTAATCCTCATGTAGTGATTTTTGAAATTCCTCCCCATTGGGAAGAATACGGGAGAGAAATAGAAAACCATCCTCTGTTTCCTGAAAAAACCAATGTGGAGTTTGTAGAGGTAAAAAATAATAAAGAAGCAGTGGTTAAAGTCTGGGAAAGAGGAGCAGGAGCTACTCTGGCCTGCGGAACTGGAGCAGCAGCAAGTTTAATAGCCGGAGTAAGAGAGGGAAAATTAGATAGGAAAGCTAATATCTACTTACCCGGAGGACCACTGGAGGTAGAATGGCAAGAAGAAGTCTATATTGAAGGACCAGCAGAAGAAGTGTTTGAAGGAGAAATCAATGAGGAGGTAGAAAAAGAATGGAAGTTGCTCAGCGGATAAAGAACCTTCCTCCTTACCTTTTTGCCGAAATTGAGAGAAAGGTAAATCAAGCTCGGGCAGAAGGTAAAGAAATTATCGATTTAGGGATTGGAGATCCTGACATTCCCACTCCCTCTTTCATTGTAGAGCGGTTGTGTGAAGAGGCTCGACGCCCCGAAAATCATCGCTACCCTTCCTATCAGGGTCTGGCTGCTTTTCGAGAAGCAGTAGCTTTGTGGTATAAAAAAAGGTTTGGAGTTAATCTGGATGCAGAGCGGGAAGTGGTCTCTCTTATTGGCTCTAAAGAAGGTATTGCTCATCTTCCTTTGTGTCTGGTAGACCCTGGAGACCTGGTTTTAGCTAGCGACCCGGGTTATCCAGTGTATAAGATTGGTACAATGCTTGCGGGGGGTATACCGGTTGAGCTTCCTCTTTTAGCTCAAAATGATTTTCTTCCCGATTTACATAGTTTTCCTGAAAGCATATGGGAAAAAGTGAAGTTAGTGTTCTTGAATTACCCTAATAATCCTACGGCGAGTATTGCCCCTCTTGCTTTTTTTAAAGAAATAGTAAAATTAGCCCGGCGTTTTGACTTTGTAATAGCTCACGATTTAGCTTATTCGGAGATAAGCTATGATGGTTATCAGGCTCCGTCCATTCTGGAAGTAGAGGGAGCTCGGGAAGTAGCGATAGAATTTCATTCTCTTTCTAAAACTTTTAATATGACGGGATGGAGAATAGGTTTTGCAGTGGGAAATGAGAGAATAATAGAAGCTCTGGGGAGAGTAAAAACTAATATTGATTCAGGAATTTTCAACGCCATTCAATGGGCAGGGGTAGAAGCTCTGAGTCGCGTTGATGAGGTATTAGAAGATATTATTCCCATCTATACCGAGCGGCGTAATTTAGTAGTAGAAACCTTTTCTTCTATAGGTTTTGATATCATTCCTCCTCGGGCTACCTTTTATTTGTGGATTCCAGTTCCTCCGGAATTTAATTCCCTGGAATTTACTAATTATCTCTTAGATAAATCTCAGGTGGTGGTTACTCCTGGAACTGGTTTTGGTAAATATGGAGAGGGCTTTGTTCGAATTTCTCTTACCACTCCCACTCCTGTTTTAGAGAAAGCTATGGTAAGGATAAAAGAAACTTGGGATAGGTGAATGACCATGAAGATAGTGGTGCAAAAATTTGGGGGAACTTCAGTTAATACCCGGGAGCTCAGGGAAAAAGCAGCTCTAAAAGTGAAAGAAACTCAAGAAGAAGGGTTTTCCCCTATAGTGGTAGTATCAGCTATGGGTAGAGAAGGAGCGCCTTATGCTACCGATACTTTAATTTCTTTAGCTCGAGAAGAGTTTTCTAACCTTGACCCTCGAGATTTAGACCTTCTTCTTTCCTGTGGAGAGATTATCTCGGCAGTAGTTATGTCTCAAACCTTGCGTCGGATGGGAATGAAAAGTGTAGCTTTCTCTGGAGCTCAAGCCGGTATCATCACTGATGACCGTTTTGGTGATGCTTCCATATTAAGAGTAGAGCCGGATAGAATTAAAAAATATCTGGATAAAGGATGTGTAGTAGTAGTAGCCGGTTTTCAAGGAGTAACTGAGGAAGGAGAAGTTACCACTTTGGGAAGAGGGGGTAGTGACACTACGGCAGTGGTTTTGGGAATTTATCTGCAAGCTGACTATGTAGATATTTTTACCGATGTGAACGGAGTTTTTACTGCTGACCCTCATATTGTTCCTGAGGCTCGAATTCTTCAAGGGCTAACTTACACTGAAGCTGCAGAGATAATCCAACAGGGAGCGAAAGTTATTCATAGTAAAGCTATGAATTTAGCCCGGGAGTATCGAGTGCCTCTCCGGGTTAGAAGTTTAAGTGATGAAGGTAGAGGGACTTTGATTTGTGATATATCTACTCTCACTAAAGAGGGGTTGAGAATTTTGTCTCAGGAAGAGCCGGTTTATAGCATCGCTTATCGTCGGGGCTTGGCTCAGGTGCGGGTGAAATTAGCAGATTCAGGAAACGGAGAGCTGAAGATTTTTCAATCTCTAGCTCAACAGGGTATCAGCATTGACCTGGTTAGTCTTTTTCCTGAATCTGTGGCTTTTGTAGTGGATGAAAATAAAGGAAGTAAAGTAGAAGAAATATTAAACAAAGAAGGGTTTGAAGTAAGCTTAACTCTTCCTTGTGCTAAAATTTCTCTCGTGGGTTCGGGTATGGCTGACCGCCCGGGAGTGGTAGCTCAGTTGGTGGAAGCTCTCAAAGAAGCTAATATAGAGATTCTTCAAACTGGAGATTCTCATATTACCATTTCTTGTTTGGTTAAAGCTCAGGATATGGAAAGAGCGATTCAAATTTTGCATCATAAATTTCAACTGGAGAATGTTTGTTAGGGGGAGAGGAAATGAGGGGAAATTTTGGTAATCTTTTAACCGCAGTGGTCACTCCCTTTGACCAGGATTGGACAATAAATTACTTTGAATTTCGAGAATTATTGCGAGCTTTGGTGGAAGATGGCTCAGATGGAGTGGTAGTTTCTGGAACGACTGGAGAATCTCCTACTTTATCCCGGGAGGAAAAACTTCGTCTTTTTGAAGTAGCTCTGGAGGAAATAGGAGATCAGGCGAAAGTTATAGCTGGAACATGCAATTATAACACTAAAGAATCCATTCTTCTTTCTAAAGAGGCTGAAGAGCTAGGAGTACATGGCATTTTGGCTGTTGCTCCTTATTATAATAAACCTCCTCAAGAAGGACTTTACCAGCATTTTCGGGCTATTGCTTCGGCAGTAAATGTCCCGGTTATGATTTATAATATCCCTTCTCGCACAGGAGTGAATATTGAGCCAGAAACTATAGCTCGTCTAGCGGAGATCCCGAATATTGTTGCTCTAAAAGAAGCAGCGGGGAGCACTGATCAGATTTCTCGGATTAAAGCTCTGGTTCCTTCCGATTTTTACCTTTATAGTGGAGATGATTTTATGACCCTTCCTCTTCTGGCTTTAGGGGGAGTGGGAGTGGTAAGTGTCGCTTCTCATCTGGTGGGTAAAGAGATAAAAAAGATGATTCAGTTATTTAATGAGGGAAAAACTAAAGAAGCTCTGGAAATACACCTGGAACTTTATCCTCTTTTCAAAGCACTTTTTATCTCTACCAATCCTATTCCGGTAAAAGCTGCTTTAAACTTAGTAGGATGGAGAGTGGGAGGAGTTCGACCTCCTTTATCTCCTCTGGATAAAGAAAAAGAAGAAAAATTGAAATCAGTTCTGGAAAAAATCCATTCTGTCAATAGCTTATGAAGTTTTACCTGAAAGAGGATGACATTCTGTGATAATAAAATCACCCTCTTTCAGGTGGCACCTTTTCTCCGGTTTCAATTCATAAATAATATAGTCATGTTGCACGTTTATCCCGAATTAAGAGCTATTATAGAGTAGCACTTTTTGGCTTCGCCTCACTTCAATATGGAAAAAAGCAGGTTCCGTCTTTTTCCTGACTTTGACACTTCACTTAGCTAAAACCCACATCAAACCTATATTCTTTAAATTAGAATCTGCTATTTTGTCACTACACTCATTACTTCCGGTAGTTTATAGAGAGAGTTCTTCTTTAGGAGTGATATTTTTAGGGGGTTTAATTTTGAGGAGTTTTAAGATTTTATTACTCAGTTCTGTTCCTTTGATTTTGATTAAGAACTGTTGATTTTCCATTTCTACCTCAGCAAAGTTTAGAGAGTTCAAGGCTTCCCGGGTTTCTTCTGGAAAAGCTTTCTCTTCGCTTTCCTTTAACTTGAACTCCAGCGTCCTCTCTAAAAGGAAAGCCAGAAAGCAGATAACGAAATGTCCTTTGATTCTATTTTCTGTCCAGGGAAAGATAGGTCTGACTTCTAAAGTACTTTTCATAATTCGGAAGGATTCTTCTATCTTCCATAAAGTATGGTAAGCTTCTAAAGCATCTTGAGGTTTGATATCTTGCTCACTGGTCTCTATACCATAGTAACCGTCAAACTTCTCATCTCGATGTAGAGCTTCTTCATCCAGATACCAGGTTTCTTTACTGGTATTCTTGAGATATTTCTTGCCCCCTCTTTTATTACTGGCAGTAACTGTTACTACAAAAAACTCTCCTTAGAAACAAAGGCTAATTCCATATCCAACCTTTGGTTAGCTTTTTCCCTTGTACAGAAATACGAATTTCTTTTTCCTCCTGAGGGGAAAGTATTATTTCAAAAGAGAGAAGGTCTGCTTCTTCTAACTCGGCCGGGAGCGAAGAGGAAATTATTTCCAAGCTAGGGAACACCCGGTCATATACTATAACTTTTTTGACTTCTTCCCCGCGGTTTTGCAAATGATACAGTTTTTCTTCTTTAGTATCATAAAGTACTTCTTTTCCTGTAGAGTCCCGCACCTGATTGACTTTTTCCTGGTAAACGATGGTTTCTTTTAAGATGATATCTTGCGCTTCTCCCAAGGGGAGTTCTAGATACTCTGCTCCTGAAGGGTAAAAGGTTCCCTCTCCTAGGAAAGTGACCGCTTGTCCTTCTTTTTCAAAACATTCTACTTTGGCTGGAAGTAAAAGATGATAAGGTAATTTTAGCCTCCAGAATAACTTGGCTGCGCCTTCTTTACTATGGTATTTGATTACTTTTTCTGCTTCCTCTGGCGCAGTAGAGACGAAAAGGAGGCGCCTTTCTCTTTGGGGTTCAAGGTCTAGAGTAAACTCTCTTCCTAATATTTTTAACTTGACTCCTGGAGAAGAATAGGAGCCTAACTCCTTTATTGTTACCCAGAGAAGGACTTGAGGATAGGTGTTTCCCTTTTCCCAGTTTATTTGATAAATAAACTGGGATTCTATATCTTCCCGAGGGTAGAGAAGAATAATTTCTCCTTGTCCATCTTTATCTGCTTCAATGGAAAGATAGGAAGTTAAACTATTGAGCTCATGGGTGATGTTTTTTAACATCCCTCCCTGGACTTTCCAGGATACATTTTCTAATTCTTCTCCCTCTGTTCGTTGCCATAAGAACTGATTGGTGCCCCTTTGAAAATTTACTGGCCATAATTCTTGGCCAAATACCTGACCATCAGGGAAAACCAACAGGTACTCTTCCTTTTGACTGTATTGAAGAAGTTCTTGAGTAGATACAGAATTCCCCATAAACATGAAGGCAAAAAGTAGAAGTAAAAAAATCTTTTTCATGGGATAGCCTCCTCAAATTGATAAGATAAAATTACTTTTCTCTTTTCTCGGGGAGGAAGAAATATTTTTTTCGAGACTTGGTTGTCTTTCCACTCCCATCCTGCAGTGAGTATCCAGTTAGGAGGAGCAGGGACCGGTTCTATTAGTTCTACGTAAATTTCTTCGTCTCTTTGGTTTTCTATCTCAAAAGTAATTTCTCTCTGGGATATAAAACCTACCACTTCTTTTTCGTCGCTAAAGCGAGTTTCTTTTCGCTGATACCTGGTATTTTTTCGCTTTATTGAAATTAGAGGAGGAGAAGAAACAGAAAGTTCCACTTTTTCTCCTGTACGGGCACCGGGGAAAAACTTTTTGATAAGGAGTCGGTCTTCCTCGAAGAGATTGATAATTCCAGGGGGAAGGGGTTCCCCGGGGTTTTCGAAGGTAAGAATCTGGTAAATTTCCCCTTCCTGGAAACGTATAATCTCTTCAAAAATAAAAACCTGAGGAGGAAGAAAAAATTGCAAAATATTTAAAGGTAAAATTTCCACCCTCTCTGGAAAAGTAAAAAGCTGGTATTCAGAAACTCTCTCCATTATAGGAGCAGAAGAAACTTCCAAAGACGTTGCTTCTTCTATTATTCTTTCATCGAAGGCTTTAGTGGAAAAAACAGGGATTTCTTCTTCCCAGAGAGGAGTGCCAAGAAACCAGCTTAAAAAGACCTCTTTTCCTCCTCTTTTACTCTGGTTAGTGATGAGAATAGAAGGGTGAAGTACTAATTCGTTTTTTTCTTTTTGGATGATGCCATCGTAGAACTCTCTCCAGTCCCACCCTTCTTCAAAGAAAGCCAGAAGTATTTGGTGTTTTCCCTGGGAACGGGCAGTAAAAGAAATCTCTTGGCCTCCAGGGATGTTTTCTATTTTTTCTACTTTAACTTCTTCAGATAGAGGAGCGAGAAATAATCTTTTTCCTGCTAAGTCTTCCTGAGAGAAGATGAGTTTATTTTCTCCAGAAGAAAAATTAAGAGAAAACAGTTCTTCTATCCAGGCTTTGTTCACTCCTTGATATACGATGATACGAGATTCCTCGGGGGTTAAAGGCCGAGAAACAAACGCATCAGCAGGGGTAATGGTTGACAGAACGAAAAAGCAAAGGACGAAGGCAGTCAACTTTGAAAGAAATTTTTTATTCACTTTTTCCCTCCTTTTATCAGAATCGTTTTAATTATAGCATTTTTGACATGTACTTCTTAGCTTGCTATATTTTCCTTCCTCAGCAATTCACAGTGAGATGTAGAATAACTAAAAAATTTATCTATTACCTCTTGCCAAATATGCTTTAACCTATTATAATATCCTTTGCTTTTTATCGTACCTTGACAAGTAAATAAGGTGGAAACAAGAGATATTCCTGCTAATC
>DAOSVE010000148.1:0-2572 GCA_035593465.1 Candidatus Atribacteria bacterium
AGCAGTTGACAGAAAATAAGTTAATGGAGTAGTATTCTAAAGATGTTAAAAACTTAGAAGTCACAGAGGTGGATTGAATGTTGAGGAGTTTGCGCAAGCATTTAGATGTAATACTTATAATCGTAGTAATAGCTTTTGCTGTAACCATTTATTATGGTTATGGTTCTTATCAGCGCTCAGGAACAAGCAATCAAGCAGTAGCAGCCACGGTTAACGGCACGGCTATCACTTTTTATGAACTGGACCAGGCCTTTCGTAATCTAATTTATCAGTATGATTCTACAACTCTCAACCAGATGGATGAAAATTCTATAACTTTCTTGCGTCGCTTAATATTGGAAAACATGATTCAAAATGAACTCCTTTATCAGGAAGCCAAAGCGAGGAAAATTAAAGTTTCTTCTTCTGAGATAGAGGAACAAATAGAAGCTATCAAGGCCCAATTTCCCTCCGAAGAAGATTTCCGAAGATATTTAGAATATCAGGGATTTAATTTAGCTACGCTCCGGGAAGCCATAAAAAGAGAGTTAATGATTCAAAAGCTAGAAGATAGCCTAGCAGAAGAAATTACTATACCAGAAGAAGAGATACAAAAATATTATGAAGAAAATAAATCTCTTTTCATTACCCCCCCTCAGTATCACCTGCGGCAGATGACTTTTTCTTCTCAGGAAGAGGCCGAGGTAGTATTAAAACGCTTGTACTTAGGTGAGGATTTTGCTCAGTTAGCTAAAGATAATTCTAAAGATTCCTATGCTTCTCAAGGAGGAGATTTAGGATGGGTAAGTGAAAGTAGCTTACCCCCAGAGGCGAAAGAGGTTCTCTCCTCTTTAAAAGATAAACCTTTAGCCATTACTCCGGTAATTAAAGTGGGAGAAAACTACTATATTTATCAAATAATAGAGTTTAAACCTCAAGAAGAGAAAAATTATGAAGAGGTAAAAGAAGATATAGAAAAGTTCTTAAAAGAAGAGCAAAAAAGAGTTAAAATCGACCACTTAGTAGGTGAGTTGCGGGAGAAAAGTAAAATTACTATAGATGAGTCTTTACAGATAGCTATAGAAGCCCCTTCTCCAGAGCCTGGAGCTACTCCTATGGGCTCTCCAGTAACAACTGGTGAAGAAAACACAGAGGAAACCTCCACTCCATGAAGTTTGAAGAAAATTATTAGAAAATAACCATGTCTCACAGAGGGCGTTTAGTTTCATTAATTACAGGTTTGGTACTTTTGTCTTTGTTTCTTTCTTCCTGTTCCCGGCCCATTGAAGGTAATTTATTAGGTGTTGACTTAAGCGAGCTTAAAAAAAACGACCTATCCTCTTTCTTAGAGATAATGGAAGAAAGGTGGCTGGAATCCCCTCTTATTCTCAAAGTAAATGGTGTAACCATTTCTCTCAATAAAAAGGAACTGGGAATTTCCTGGAATATTGAGGAGATGAAAAGATTTATTCTTAAAGGAAAAGGAGAAACAGTTCCCATTTTATTTTCCTGGGAAGAAGAAAAAGTCAGGAGTATCCTGAATGATTTAGCTCAAAAAACTTATTCTCTTCCTCAGGACGCCCGCTTAGAGGGAAAAAGGGTAATTCCCTCCCAGGAAGGGAAAAAACTCGATGAGGAAGGAGCAATAATAGAACTCCGAGAAGCTCTGTCCCGCGGGACAGCAGAAATAACTCTTACCACTCTCCAGGTTATAAAACCAGACATTGATACCTCTCTTATCCTTGAAAAACTGGGGACTTCGCATCTATTAGCTCGATACCAAACTTCTCTTGAAAGTAAGGATGAACCCACAGTTTACAATATTCAAAAGGCTTCTTCTTCCATCAACGGTTACATCTTAGAAAAAGGAGAAATTTTCTCTTTTAATAATCTAGTAGGTAGAGCAGAAAAAGAGGATGGCTACCTCGAAACCAATATAATGGTCAATGGAAGACTATCCCCCGGTTATGGAGGAGGAGTATGCCAGGTATCTTCCACTCTGTATAATGCTCTATTAAATACCGAAGCTCGAATTTTAGAGCGTCATCCTCATTCCGGATATTCAGAAGCTACTTCCTATGTTCCTCCAGGGAGAGATGCAGCAGTGAGCTATGGGAGTAAAGATCTGCGATTTTCTTTTCCCACACAGAAAGTGGTTATTTTTGCCTATCTCCAGGATAAGAATTTAATATGTGAGATATGGGGAGAAAAAGGAAACTCCTTACAAAAAACCTGGGAAACCCGGGTTGTTTCTTTAGAGAAACGGGGAGAGGGGGAAGGGCTCTTAACTGTAGAAACTACAGTGAGAAATGGAGAAAAAATCGAATATCGCTACCAAGATACTTATCTAATACCTTGGGAGCTGGGACAAAAAATCAAAGAAGACTTTCAGAATCTTGGTAATAAATAACTTCTAACATAGCCAGAATATTTTCACAGGGTATATCTCGATTACCCTTTTTCTTAGCCAAGGCAATCAATTTCTGCCATTCGTGGTTTAATGAACTTTCTCCAAAGAGGAGACCCCATAATTAGGCCTCCCTGCCATCCCCAATCGTCACCAAAGTGCACTCCATCAAAACCCAAATTTAGA
>DAOSVE010000149.1:0-2540 GCA_035593465.1 Candidatus Atribacteria bacterium
ACCGGAATTTGTGATACTGGTGGGGGATAATTGTACTGGAGCTATCGGAAGCGCAGAAGAATTCAATCTTTATGTACAGCAAATGGTAGAACCTATGGAAAAAAGAGGAATTCCCTGGGCTCATGTTTATGGTAATCATGACGAGGACCATGTAGAAAAAACAGGCCTTACCAAAGAGTTACAACAAGGAATTTACGAATCATTTCCTCACTGTTTGAGCCAGCGTGGTCCTGAAGAGGTTGAAGGAGTAGGCAACTTTGTTTTGCCGGTATATTCTTCAGATGGCAGCAAAGAAGTGTTTGCAATTTGGGGGTTAGATTCCAATGCTTACCTTGAAGATAATAATTCCTGGTATGGTGGCAGGCTTGAAAATGATGCAATTTTAGAGAATGGATTACAGGGTAGCCATAACTACGATTTCATAAAGTTCTCCCAGATTAGATGGTATTGGGACACTTCGGTAGAAATGGAGAAAAAATGGGGCTATAAAATCCCGGGCATTCTCTTTACTCATATACCTCTACCCGAGCATAGACTGATAGCTATGAATCCAGAACCAACTGGTATAATAGGAGAGAAAAACGAGGATGTTTGTAACTCTCCCATAAACAGTGGACTATTTGCTGCCATCTTACAGAGAGGAGATATCAAAGGTATTTTTGTAGGTCATGACCACGTTAATGATTTTGTGGGCAATTACTGCGGAATCAAATTAGGCTATGATGCCAACATAGGATTCGGAACCTATGGTTTAGAAGGAGAAGACAAAGACCGACTGAGAGGTGCCAGAGTGTTCAGAATTAACGAAAGAACCCCTCAAGCCCTAGAAACCTGGATGCGCTATGCCAGTGAATTTGATAAAAATAAGAGCTCAGAATTGCTTTCTTCCCTTTTAGTAATCGCTCACCGGGGAGCCAGTGGATATCTCCCAGAACATACCTTAGAATCTTATGCTATGGCTTATGCTTTAGGAGCAGACTACATAGAGCAAGACGTAGTCCTGACCAAAGACAAAGTCTTTATTTGCTTGCACGATATTTATCTTGAACCTACTACCAACGTTGAGGAATTATATCCGGAGCGCAAAAGAGAAGATGGACACTGGTATGCTGCTGATTTCACTCTGGAAGAGGTTAAAAAACTACGAGTACACGAACGCTCGAAAGCCGATGGCACACCCTATTTTCCTGAGCGCTTTCCGGTAAATTATTCTAAATTTGAAGTGCCTACCTTTGAAGAAGCAATTCAATTGATTCAAGGGCTTAACAAAAGTACGGGTAAAAATATAGGAATCTATCCTGAATTCAAGCAACCCAGCTGGCACGAAAAAGAAAAACTCGAGGGGGGAGAAAAAATCCTTCTCGATATACTTCAGAAATATGGGTATACAGAAAAAAATTCCGGAGTTTTTGTCCAGTGTTTTGAACCAGAAGCTCTTCAAAAAATGCGCTTTGAGCTGGGAACTGAGCTTCCTCTAATCCAGTTAATCGGTAGCGGAGAAGAAAAAGATGCCCAGATGCTAACCAGTGAAGGCTTAGAAGAAATAGCCAGCTATGCCGATGGCATAGGAATCTTAAAAGATTATATAGAAAACAACCCGGAACTGGTTAGTTTGATGCGAGAAAAAGGGCTATTGGTTCATGCCTGGACTTTCAGAAAAGATGCTGTTCCAGAAAAATATCCTTCTTATGAAAAGGAGCTGGAGCAGCTTTGCCGGGAATGCAATATAGATGGGTTGTTTACAGATTTCCCCGATATAGTAATCAAGTTTTTAGAAAGATAAGACTCTTTGCTGCTCTCTTTTTTGGGAGAGAGCAGCAAAGTCCATAAAAATATGAAGACCTATAAATTCTGGACATGATGCAACTATAAAGTTATACTTTAGTACAGCTAATAATAGAAGCAGGAAATGAAAGAAAGGGGGGTAAATCGATGAAACAATACCAAACGGCAAACCTTTCCAGGAAAAAAAGAATAGCTCTGGTAGCTCACGACCATAAAAAACCGGATCTCCTGGAGTGGGCAAAATTTAATCGTGGACTTCTGAGTGAGCACACCCTTTATGCCACAGGAGCTACAGGCACTCTACTGGAAAAAGAGCTCGGTCTCCAGGTGCATAAACTTAAGAGCGGACCCTGGGGAGGAGATCAGCAAATTGGTGCTAAAATTGCCGATGGAGAAATAGACCTTTTGATTTTCTTCTGGGATCCTTTAGAGCCTTTGCCTCATGACCCGGATGTAAAAGCCCTATTACGGATAGCAGTTCTGTGGAATATACCTGTTGCCTGTAACAGAGCTTCGGCAGACTTTATCATATCATCTCCTCTTATGTACGAAGAATATGAGAGGTTAGTTCCTCAACCTGTGTAAACGAAGCTGTTGCTAATATCGAGCTGAACCAGAGTCTAAAGGAAAAACGTCAAATCGCTGCAGATATTATAGTATCCCACAAAATGTGCTAAAACTTTACCACCCTCACTCTCTCCTTCGGAGGGCTTTCCTTTCTATCATTCCCGAAATTTAGCCGGGAATCTTCCTCA
>DAOSVE010000150.1:0-2503 GCA_035593465.1 Candidatus Atribacteria bacterium
GCTGGTCTCGAAGGTGTTTCACCTCCAAACGAAGTTCAGCTATTTCTTGTTGCCGCCTTTCAACAATCTCTATCAATTCCTTGATGAGTTCAAATAAGGCAGGGTGTGCTATCAGTGCCTGTTGAGATTCTAATGGTAAAGCTGAGATTTTACTTTCCAGATTAGTTTTCATAATGCGCATAGTATTCCTGACTCCTTAAGAACTGCTAATGGAGCTTCAATAAAAATATATACCTCTGTGTAGTTACCTATAATTTATCATTTTTGCTTGCGCCGCAGGCTGTGTGTTTACAGGCTAGGGTTAAGATTTTAACTTCAAAGGAAAGCTGATAATTCTACCAACTCCCACCTCTACCCAATCTTTTCCATACTCTTGAGCGAAACATTTTCGACAAAGGTCGCCACTACAGTGAGAGGGGCCTACCATTTTCACGCCTAGCTCCCTAAATTGCTTAGTAACTTTCTGTAACTCATCTAACAGGAGATCAAGCAAGTGAAAGCCACCCATAACCAAATAGATATCCTGATGGTAGTGGTCCTTAACCGCTCGAATGATGTCGACCACTCCCGGGTGCGCACAACCAGTTATCACCACCAACCCTTGCTCTATTTCGATAACCAGTGATTGTTCTTTAATTGCAGTCCCTAAAGTTCCGGTAGAACACACCCTCGAGCACACCACAGTTGGTCCTTTAACCTCCCTTAAATCAGCACCACTCCTTGTAACTTCATCCTTCAGGGTTGACGAAAAGGAATCCAATAAAAAAACTTCGACCTCCGAATTTTCTTGAAGGAAAGTAGCTAAGCCTCCGGTGTGGTCCCAGTGGTCATGAGAGATAAAAACTATATCTATCTCTTGAGGATTAATATTTAGCTTTTTCATATTTTCCAGTAACAGGTCGCCTCTTCCACCAGTGTCAAAAAGAATAGTTTTCTCCAAACCTTCAATCAGGCAAGAAAAACCCCATTCCGTTTTGAGACCCTCAACTAGCGAATAGTTGTCATAGATAACAGTGACTTTTACTTCTATTGGTTCTGCCTCTTCTATCTTTTCTTCAACTAATAAAGCAGGCTGTTCTGCCTCCACTCCCCACAGTCCTAAGGTAGTTATTGCTAAAATTTTCGCTAAACCCCACCCCATAAAAAATCCCTCTCTTTCTCTTAATTATTTTTATACTTTCCCTCTTCTTTTGAGAGTGTTCTTGCTACTAATAGGAGCAACTTCCTTCATTTTGGCATTATAGACCGAAACCAGATTTATTTTTCCCTCCTCAGGAAGATGCTCATTATAAGTAGAAAAACACTTTTCAATCTGAAAAATCTCCTCGGGGGATAGAGGCGACACGGGACTACGGCGAAGGGGGGTGTTAATTTGCACCTCATCCGGCCGGATATAATCAAGGAGGGGCCAAAACTCTTCCGGGTGGTTCTTGTTCTCTTCTATAAACATAATCTGCAGAGCCAAGCGAGTATTGCTATTTACCCTAAATTGTTTTATTCCCTCTATTACCAGATCAAATTCTATACCCGGTTGAGGGTGGTTAATTTTCGAAAGGGAAGCCGAAGAATAAGCATCTAACTTGGCTACTACCAGATCTGCCCCAGATAAATCCTCTCTAACTTCGGGATAGCTCATCAAAGATGAATTGGTTAAAACTGCCACCGGTTCAGAACGAACCTCTTTTACTGCTTTGATAGCCTGACCCAAATTTTCAGCTAAAGTAGGTTCACCCCGACCAGAAAAAGTAATATAATCTATTTGCACCTCCGGCAGAGATTTAAGCTCTGCTATTATTGTCTCTGTGGGAACATAGGTTTTCCGCTGTTGAGGAAAAATCAAAGTCTTACCTAATTGGCAATAAACACAATCAAAATTACATACCTTCTCTTTCTGAGAAATAAGGTCTATCCCCAAAGAAGCTCCCAGCCTCCAAGAAGCTACCGGACCATAGATGTATCTAAAGTCTTTCTTCTTTTTTATCACCCAGGGCTACCCCCTCCTCTTGGAAGATAGCTTCAATTTTCCTCCACAATGCAGTCATTTCTTCAGCTATCTCTCCTTGCGAAAATTCTACCACTGGTATTCCCAAAATCAAAGACCGCACTACTTCCTCCGAGAAAGGTAAGCGTCCTATCACCTCTATTTCCCTTTTTTGGCAAATTTCCTCTATCGCCTGGGTATTATTCCAATTAATATCGCACTTATTTATAACCACCTTGGCGGTTACTCCAAAATGAGCAGCTAAATCCATTACTCTTTCCATATCGTGGATACCTGACAAGGTAGGTTCGGTCACTATCAACGCTAAATCTACTCGAGCTAAGGCAGCGATTACCGGACACCCTATTCCGGGTGGACCATCAACGATAAGCCAGGCTTTTCCCTTCGCTTCTGCTATTTCTTGAGCTTTTTGTTTCACCATGGCAACCAATTTACCTGAGTTTTCCTCAGCTATTCCCAGCTTAGCGTGCACCATTGGACCATACTTAGTCTCAGAAATAA
>DAOSVE010000151.1:0-2489 GCA_035593465.1 Candidatus Atribacteria bacterium
ATAGTCATTATAATTAGCTTTGCGGTTAACTATAAAACAACATTTTACTAATGAACACTCTTTAAAGCTTAGCTTTTTCTCCATATTTCCATCCTGTTTTTTCCATTTCCTGAATGAATTTCACCACACAATCTACCAACACCTTAAACATCTTTTCTCCTTTTTCTGGAGTCCCTTTATTAGGGTCACCAGTAGCTCCGTAAGGGGTGATTTCACTAAATTTCCACTTAATATCCAAATTATCAGGAAGATCAGGAACTACCCCCCGTGCCTTTTCCATCTGAGTGAGCTGAGGATAGAGATGTAAAACAATAGAAGTTTCTCCCTCTCCTGCATGCCCCAAACCTCCCCACACCTCAAAAGTTTGAGGAGGGAGTAATTCTCCAGCTTTCACCCACCAGGCGTCTAAAGAGGCAATAAAAGAATCGGGATGTTTCACTTTAATCGAGCGAGATGCTATTTCAATAGGGGCAATATTACCATCGTGTCCATTGATGATAATAATATGGTTAATCCCTTGTCTTATAGAAGAATCCAGAATATCTTTTAATACTTCTACCAAAACTTCAGGTCGAAGAGTCAAAGTAAAAGGAAAGTCATCATAATGGAAACTCACCCCATAAGTTACAGGAGGCAAAACCAAGAGTCCTTCTACTTCTTTAGCTACTCCTTCTGCAATAGCCAAGGAAACTAAAGTATCAGTACCAAAAGGCAGGTGAAAACCATGATTTTCTGCCGACCCTACTGCCAGAATAGCCTTATCAAATTTACCTTCTTTAAAATCGGTATAGGTAAGATGAGGATGAAAATACTTTTCGCTCATTTTTATTCCTCCTTTTAAGGGATTCAGCAACTTACACATATTACCTTTCAGGTAGCAAAATAGTCCGGCCTAAATATCTGAAAAGTTTGGTATAAATACTTTAACAAGCCTCATTCTGCCAGATTATAACTGACCGCAAAATTTATTATAACATTCCCCTACTTAGCGCTTTGTTTATCTATGTATTGATATTATTGCGACAACTCCCCCTCGTCAATCGCGAGCCTCAATTTTTCGCATGGTGTGGCGATCCCAAGTTTTTAACCCAATGTAACTTGCCTTTAAAGTTTGAGCAATTTAAAAGGTTTTGCGGAATGCCATATTATCAAAAAATCAGGTAAAAAGAGATAGTTGCTCCACTCTTTTTAACTTTTTACCATCCATAAGAATAAATGGAAGAGCTCTCTCTACCCGTACTCCTAATTTAGAGAGTGCTTCGGAGTCACGAAAAGTTATCTCCCGACGCAATTTCATAATTCGTCGTGCTGAAGTTACCCCTATACCAGGAACCCTGATTAAAACCTCCCAAGGAGCAGTATTTACTTCCACGGGGAAAAATTCAGGGTGGTTGTTAGCCCACAAAGTTTTAGGGTCAAGAGACAAAGGGAAGTTACCCTGTTCATCAAAAATCAGCTCTTCAAAAGAAAATTTATACTGACGGAGCAAAAAATCAGCTTGATATAGACGATGTTCTCGCCAGGTAGATACCGGAGGTTTATAAGAAAGAGGAGTGTCGGCAACTGGCTGAAAAGCACTGTAGTAAACTCGAGCTAAACCAAATTGACGGTAAAGTTGAGAAGAGGTTTGCATGATTTCTCTATCGGTTTCCCTGCTTCCTCCTACTACCAACTGGGTGGTAATCCCTGCTGGGGTAGAAAAGCCCTTTTCTTTTTGGCTCCTGAACCATTGAAATTTCTGCCAGATACGAGAAAAATTCTTTTGAGGAGCAATTTCACAGAGGCTTTGAGGATTAGGAGCTTCTAAGTTAACTGATACCCGGGTAGCCAGCTTGATAGCTTCTTCTAAGTAATCATTGCTTACATCAGGTAATATTTTGAGATGAAGATAACCAGAAAAATGGAAACGATAGCGAAGAATTTCTGCTACTTTCAGCATTTCGCTCATAGTCCAGGAAGGGCTTTTATCTACGGCAGAGCTTAAAAAAATACCTCTCACCATACCTTTCTGGTAAAGATACCAGAAAAGATTAGATAGTTCTTCAGCAGAAAAAGAAGTAATAAGATGGTCTCTACCTCCCCGATTAGCACAATAAAAGCAATTATGCATGCAATTATTAGAAAGGAGGATTTTAAGAATATTTACTCTTTTCCCGCTACCGGGAAGACTAACTGGATAAATCCAACCTCCCTGAGGATTACGCCTCCTCGATTCCTCTCCTCCACATGCTCCACACAAATCAAAACGGGCTGCACTTCCTAAAACTTTTATTTTGTGGTCTAAATCTGAAAAGACCTTACCCATTTTTATCCCCTGTCTATTTTACTCCATTTAACCCATTTTAGCCATTCTTAGAGAGAAATCACGCTACGCCTCCCTAGGCATCATCTGACTCAGGAATATTAATGACCTCCTCAATACTTAAGCCTCTAACATGCTCGGTCTTCACCCAGTGTTTCTGGTTTCCGGACAAAAATAGAGAGTAAAA
>DAOSVE010000152.1:0-2487 GCA_035593465.1 Candidatus Atribacteria bacterium
AGGGAAAGAGTAACATCCTATAATATCGCTGAGGAGAGTTTTTCCTTCCTCAGTAGTCTTTTTCTTTTTGTATTTTTTTGTTTTTGGGGGATTATAAAGGGGTTCTCCCCTTTATAGTTCGGGGTTATGAGGGGGTCTTTTTCCCCCTCATAGTCATTATAATGGATTTTGCGATTAACCATAATAGATAAGGCAAATAAATTATAATACAATCACAAAGACGCAAGAAAGGAAAACTGCTAAGATGAAAAAGCAAGAACCACTATTCTTGGGAATTGACTTAGGAACTCAAGGGGTTAGATGTTTAGTCTCTACCCCTCAGGGGGAAATAGTAGCAGAAGGAAAAGAAAAGATTTCTCATATTTACCGGGAGGGAGAGCAATTTGAGCAAGAACCAGAAGAATGGTGGGAAGTAACTACTAAAGCCTTGAGGGAAGCTCTCCGCAACCTGAGAGAAAAAGGGAAAGACCCGAATTCTATTCAGGCTTTATCTTGTGATTCTACCTCCGGTACTGTTTTAGCTCTCAACCGAGAGGGCCAAGCTCTCAGCCGGGCTATTATGTACAATGACGGAAGAGCCAAAGAAGAAGCAGAAATTATAAACCGTGAAGCTACCTCGTTTACCGAGCGATTAGGTTACCAATTTGGAGCTTCTTTTGCTTTAGCCAAAATATTGTGGTGGAAGAGAAATAATCCAGAATTGTTTGATAAGGCTCATCTTTTTCTCCATGCTGCTGACTTTATAGTGGGAAAATTAACTGGAGAGTGGGGGATATCGGATACCTCCAATTCCTTGAAGATGGGATATGACCTTATCGATTTTAAATGGCCCTCCTTTATCGAAACCCAACTGGGCATTTCCATCTCCAAACTCCCTCAAGTAGTCAATCCTGGAGAAGTAGTAGGAAAAATAAGACCTCAGGTAGCTCAAGAACTGAGTTTATCTCCCCATTGTAAGGTAGTAGCAGGATGTACTGATGGCACGGCATCTTTTTTAGCTTCCGGAGCCACCCGGCCAGGTGACACATCCTGTGCTTTAGGAACTACTCTTGTGGTCAGAAGTATCAGTTATCGACTGATTAAAGACCCGGAGGGACGGATTTACTGCCATCGCCACCCTGAAGGGTATTGGTTACCGGGAGGAGCGAGTAACACCGGAGGAGAGTGTTTAGAGGTATATTTTCCAGGAGAGGATTACCAGAAGTGGGACGAAAAAATAAGTCAGGATAATCTTCCTACCTCTATTCTGCTTTACCCCCTCACCCGGAGAGGAGAACGTTTACCTTTTTCCTCCGGGGAGGCTTGTTTTTTTCAGATAGGTAAAGAAAAAAACCGGGAAGAATTTTATGCTGCCTGTTTAGAGGGAGTGGGTTATATAGAGCGACTGAGTCTGGAACTTTTAGAAAACCTGGGAGCAGACCCTATAACTCGAGTGTTTGCCTCAGGAGGTGGTTCTCGTAGTTCCATCTGGCGAAAAATCCGGGCTAACATTTTAAACCGCCCTATTTTCCTGGCTCAAACTACCGAATCAGCTTTTGGCTCTTGCATTTTGTCAGCTTCCCTTTTTTGGGGAAAGATATCCCGAGCAGTTCAAGAAATGGTTCACCTCTCCGGTGTGGAAAAGCCTCATCCTCTTCTTTCTTCTCTCTATGAGGAACGTTATCAAGCTTTCCTGATGGAATGCAAAAAACGAGGTTATATTTCTTAGCCCGGGGGTGGCACTTATAGCATCACCCTTATCCCTCCCGCAAGGAACGATAAAGCAGTAGCACCATAAGAGAAAATACCGCGCTTGATAAGCTACTCCTACTTTCTTCCCTGCTTGCCATCACTCACCCACAGTCCTGCTTTCTGTGCTGCTGCTTTAAAGTATTCTATAGCTTCCTTGAGCTTATCCACCCCGGAGCTCTCGGGGTAGTAATCATCAGCATATAAAACAGCTTCCTTTGCTTCTTTGAGCTCCTCATCAACGCTTATCGGTGTCTCTCTTTTGGCAAAGGTAGATAAGATATCTAAGTTTAAGAAATCACCAGCAATGATGAGCTCTTGAGTGTTATTTTCTTTGGCGGTATTTAATAAAAGCTCCAGTATCTCTTTATCATAATGGGGAATGTGCCAGTCAGAAGTGATAAGGATATTATTGTTTCCTCTATTATCCTTACCCCGGAGTCTTGCTCTCCGGTGCATAATTGCTTTTTGTGAGCGATTAAGGAGCTCTGAGAGCTCTTGAGAGTTGAGTTTTGGGTTATTGAGGATTATTTCGTCTTCTTCTTCGCTCCACGGTTTCGCCAATTCCTAACCTCCTTATGAATAAAAAAGATTAGGTGACTAAAAAGCTAGTTAGCTTTTATTCTACTGGATTGTAAGTTGGTAAAGTAGTAAAATTGGGGAAAGTATATCCTAAAGGGGGGTAAAGAAGTATGAAAATAAGAAACCTCGGTTATCTGGGATTGTTGGGTTTATTGGGTTTGCTGGGTCTTATCACGG
>DAOSVE010000024.1:0-20084 GCA_035593465.1 Candidatus Atribacteria bacterium
AGCGTAGTCTTCTCAGAGAGAAAAGCCAGCGTTTCCCATTGTGGTCTAAGAGAGCTCTCTTTCTTCGGTCATAAGGTTTTAGTTCTCCCTGGCAGTAAGGACAGTGAATGGTTTCCTCCCCTGTCACTAGAAAAAGTGGTGAGTGTTATCCCATTCTTTGGTATAGTGTGATACAATAATCATACCTTTGGGGGGCCTTGGGGAAGTTAGTTATCCATCCTTGAGGTCCTTCTCCTTTCCTCAGTATTTTCCTTAAAGAATTTCCCCTTAAAGATTATTACTTGGACATTATATATGGCAATTTAGAGACAGACAATCTCGGTAGCTTTTGGACATCCTGGGTTGGTATAAACAATTGGGTATCTGGTTATTGTCCAATCTTCCCCATCCAACCGGAACATAGAAGGTAAAACTCAAGAGATCTGCTCCCTTCGATATAGCATCAAAATATTTTGCTAGGGCACTGGGATCAGTTATGTCAAGGCCGGCGTATAATTGACCCACTTTGGCCGGTTTAAAATTGACCCATCTCCTGGTTTTCAACCTGATGAATTAGAATTAGGTGTCCCATAAATTCCGGCTCTGATCCTATCTTTAAGTCGATAACTGTTACCCCGGATATTTATCACCTGGGCATGGTGGAGTAATCTATCCAATAGGGCAGTAGCCAGAATGGGATCTCCCATCACCTCCCCCCATTCGCCAAAGCCTTTGTTACTGGTTATGATGATACTTCCCCGCTCATAACGACTACTCACTAACTGAAATAGTAAAGTAGCCTCTAAGTGGTCTAAGGGAAGATAACCCACTTCATCGATGATGAAAAGCTTAGGCCGGAGATGGAGACTCAAGCACTTATCCAACCGGTTCTCTTTATAGGCTCGTTTTAAATCCTCTAGGAGATGACTTAAGCTGGTAAAGTAGACACCTACCCCCTGTAAGAGAGCTTCTACTCCTAAGGCCACTGCTAAGTGCGACTTACCGTTATGGAAAGCTTTCCATAACGGTAAAAGCCATCTGGCGACTGCTATAGGAGTAGAAGCCTGTAATCAAGGTCAAAGGGTAAAATTCTTCTCTACTGCTTCTCTTGTAAATCAGCTTACCGATCTCAAAGAGAGGGGGGAACTGAGGAAGTTTATGAACCAGATAGAGAAATGGGACCTCTTGATTTGTGATGAGTGGGGTTATGTACCTTTGGAGAAAGGAGGTGCCCAATTACTTTTTCAGGTGATATCGGAATGCTATGAAAAACGCAGTATCATTATTACTACCAATCTGGAATTCAGCAAGTGGAATGGAATATTTTATGATGAGAGAATGAGAGCTGCCATCATTGACCGTTTAATTCACCACAGTCATTTACTGGTCTTTTCCGGACCCAGTTACCGGTTGACTCATTCTACTATGAACTGTTAATTCTGGAATTAAGGGTGCTGCAAAAATTAACTTCCGGAATGCTGCAAAAATTAACTTCCAGAATGCTGCAAATTCCTCTTGCCAAATACATCCTACAATGAGTTGACACTATCAGGTCTTTTCCTCCGTGTTATATTTGTCTTTCATATTTTGTTTTTGTGTTTTTCTCTTTTTTGGAGGTTATGAGGGGGCAAGCCCCCTTATTGTTCTATCTAATTTGTTTTTTGTTTACGCCGTAGACTGTCTTTTCTTTTCTCTGTGCTCTTTTGTTTTTTAAGTTTTCTTAACTTACGTCGCAGACTGCTCTTTTCCCAGCGTACTGGCGGAGCTTTTTCCACCAGTAATCTTTGCTTATGGTTCTACCTCAATAAGGGTGAAACTTTAGCCCTATAATTTTCATCACCTATTTATCCTCAGAACTATACTTTCTTTTCCCTCCAGAGGGGAACTATCCATCCCTCATCCACCAGCTGTAAATTCTGGTAGGGATTAAAATTTGGAGGATAGCAAACCTGCATCAAAAATAATCCCCGGGAAGGAAGAACCAATCGGTTAAAGGAACGAGAAGGGTGTTCCAACATAAATTTTATCTCTTCCGGCTTTTTCTTCCCCATCCCCACTTTCCACAGCTCTCCAGCAATAATTCTCACCATATTGTATAAAAACCCATTCCCTTCCACCCACAGGCGCAGAAGCCCCCGGTGCTTCTCTTCTATCTGAATAGAATAAATAGTCCGAACTGATGTTCCTACTCCTTTCGAGGAGCTAAAAGAGGTAAAATCATAAGTCCCTTTAAGAAGGGATAGGCATTCTTTCACTAAATCTAAATTAAAATCCCGGGGAGAGAATGAATATACAAAAGGCTGCCAAAAAACCGGAGAAAGCGAAGGAGAGAAAACGTAAACATAGATTTTACGAACCGCACTCTTTCGAGGATGAAAAGAAAGAGGAGCATCTAAAATATCAACTACTCTAATATCAGGGGGAAGTAGAGCATTAAATGCTTTTTTTATAGCTTCTATTGAAAGATGAGTAGAAGTGGTAAAAGAAGCAATCTGCCCTGTAGCATGAACTCCAGCATCAGTTCTACCAGAAGCATAAAGAGTGATTTTCTCCTGGAGGATTCTTTCTCCCACCCCCTCTATTATTCCCTGAATAGTTTTGCCCCTGCTCTGGCGTTGCCAACCCTGATATCTTGAGCCATCATATTCTAATACCAAACTCAGGTTACGGAGAGACATCAGATAAAAGAGTGAAGGGAAAGGAGAAAGACAAAAGAAAAAGATAAAGCCAGAAAATAATAATCAGAAGAAGTGAGCTCCAAAACCCGCAGGCGAGTTCTTCCTTTTCCTCCTCGATAACATCGAGATTCCATAGCAATGGCCAACTCATCAGCTCTTTTAAAAGAATTAACAAAAAGAGGAACCAAAAGAGGAATTAAGTTTTTAGCCCTTTGTATTATGCCTCCCGAATCCAAGTTCATACCTCGAGCCATTTGGGCTTTTAAAATCCGATCTGCTTCTTCTAAAAGAGTGGGAATAAAACGAAGAGCAATGGTCATCATCATAGCTAACTCGTGAGCTGGAAATCCCCATCTTTTTAAAGGGCTCAACAAATACTCCATCCCATCGGTTAGCTCTACCGGTGAAGTGGTGAGAGTCAAAAGAGAAGTAACTAAAATCAAGAGGCATAACCGCGTCACGATCAAAAGTCCTTTTGATACCCCCTCCCGGGAAATGTGTAAAAAACCGTATTCCCAGATATATTCCCCAGGAGTGAAAAAGAAATGTAGCACCAGAGTAAGAAGAAGGAGAAATAGAAGAGGTCTCAAGCTTCTCAAGAGATAAGCAAAAGAAAGATGAGAAAGAGAAACTAAAAATATTAAGGCTATCCCCCACAACAGAAAGGAAAACCAATCTTGTAAGATAAAAAGGTCGATAATGGAAATCCCTACGAATACAATTTTAACCCGGGGGTCTAAACGGTGTATGGGAGAATCCAATGGAATATATTGACCAATGACTAAACTTCTACCCCACATTGGCTTTCTTTCTCTCCAGAATTTTAAGCTGGATTTCTTCTGCCAGTTCCTGAGGGGTTAAAACTCCCGGGGTAACATCAAAGCCCCTCTCTCTCAAAAGCCAGGCCACCTGGGCAGTCACAGGAGGAAAAATGCCCGAACTTCTTATCCATTCTACTTGAGAGAAAACCTGTCGGATATCATCATCAAATTTTATTTTCCCGCTATCCATTATTATTATCCTTTTTGCCACTCGCGCCAGGTCTTCCATACTGTGGGAAACGATTATAAGGGTCAAACCTCTCTCTTTCTGGAGTTTTTCCAGTTGATTCAGTATGATTCTTTTACCTTCCGGGTCTAAACCAGCAGTAGGTTCATCCAGAACTAAAGCCTCGGGCTCCATAGAGAGGATGCTGGCAATGGCTACTCGTCTCATCTGTCCTCCTGAAAGTTCAAAAGGACTTTTATCTTTGATAGCCTCAAAATTGAGCCCTACTGCCCCCAAAGCCCATCTTACTTTATATTCCAGCTCTTTCCCCTCCACCCCTAAGTTGTGAGGAGCAAAAGCTACTTCTTTGAAAACCGTCTCTTCAAAAAACTGGTCTTCGGGATATTGAAAAACTAGACCTATTTTACGGCGAATTTCCTGTAAAGGAACTCCCTTTTTGCCTGTATCCACTCCATCCACCAGTACTCTGCCACTCTGGGGAATCAAAAGAGCATTGAAATGCTGGATAAGAGTAGATTTACCACAACCAGTTCTACCCACAATGCCAATACTCTCCCCCCGTTCAATTTCCAGGTCTATGTCTTCCAGTGCTGTAATAGCAAGAGGCGTACCAGGTAGATAAGTAAAAGATACTTTTTCTAATTTTATAAACACAATTCCTGTACCAGTTCTCCGGGAGAAAGAGGCAGCACCTCAAAGAGAGAAGGAAATTGCTTCTTTATAAGAAGAGCAGTTTCTACTACCTGGGGAAGTTCCAATCCCCATTCTTCTATTTTTTCTACCTGAGAAAATATTTCTCGCGGTTTCCCCCGGGCTACTATCCTTCCTTCGTCCATAATCAATACTTCATCTGCTTCAGTGGCTTCTTCCACATTATGGGTGATATGAAAAACAGCAATCCTCTCTCGCAGATTGATAATCACCTTCATCAGTTCCTCCCTTCCTTCGGGGTCGAGCATAGAGGTAGCTTCATCCAGTATTAAATACTCCGGATGCATGGCCAGAACTCCAGCAATAGCCACTCGCTGCTTTTGACCCCCAGAGAGAAGGTGAGGCTCTTTATTACGATATTCCGCCATACCTACTAAGTTTAGAGCCTCTTCCACCCGGGCAAGAATTTCCTCCCTGGGTAAACCTAAATTTTCCGGGCCAAAAGCTACGTCCTCTTCTACTGTGGTAGCAATAATTTGATTATCGGGGTTCTGAAAAACCAGACCTACCCGGCGTCTGATTTCCCAGATAGATTCTTCATCCCCGGTGTTCATCCCATCTACTATTACTTCCCCGCTTTTGGGGAGTAATAAGCCATTAGTATGTTTTGCCAGAGTAGATTTGCCTGAACCATTGCGACCTAATAAAACCATAAATTTACCCTGGGGTATCTCTAAATCTACTTCTCTCAAAACTTCTTCATTCCCTACTTCTGGCTCGTCTTCCTCCCCATACCAAAAGTTTACCTTTTTAAATTCTATCAATTCCTTGGTACTCCAGAGGCAACAAACTATTTACTCTACTATTTCTACCAAAACTACCGGAGCTGCATCTCCCTGACGATATCCCATCTTTACCAGGCGACAATAACCCCCTCTTCTTTCTCTAAAACGAGGCGCTATTTCCCGGAAAAGGACTTTAAATGCTTCTTTATCTCTAAGACAGGAAACTACTTCTCGTAGAGAAGCATTATCTCCTTTTATTGCCAGGTAAACCACCCGGTCAAAATATCTCTTCAGTGCCTTACCTTTCGCTTCCGTAGTTTGTATCTTCCCGCTTTTTATCAAAGAAACTAACAGGTTAGACATCATGCTTTTTTTATGCGCCGTAGTCCTCCCTAATTTTTCAGTTCTCCGCCGGTGCCTCACTTTTATTCACTCCTTTTTCCTCTCTGCTTTCTGCTTCAGAACTCCACTTTTGCACTTTTTTTACTATTTCTTCATAGGTTTTTTGACCTAAATTCTTGATTTTTTTCAAATCTTCAGGCCGATTTTGGAGAACATTTACCAGTTCCTGTACCGTATCGATATGAGCCCTTTTAAGACAATTGTAAGCTCTTACTGAAAGCTCTAGCTCTTCAATACTGGTTTCCGGTTCAGCCATTTCCTCGTCTTCTTCAGCCTCTTCAGTCGATACATTTTCCGCTATCTTTTCTTTCAACAGCTCCCCAAAACGGGAGAACTCTCCAGTCAAAAGGTCCAGAGACTGGCTGAGAGCTTGCTGGGGAGTAATAGCTCCATTAGTCCATATTTCTATAATCAGTTTATCATAATTGGTAAACTGCCCCACCCGGGTATCCAGAACCTGGAAATTTACTTTTCTCACCGGGGTAAACAAAGCATCAACAGGAATAAAATCGTAATCCTCTTTTATTTCTCCTCCTTCCACCTCCAGGTAACCTCGTCCCCTTTTCACTGATATTTTCATAGAAAGCCTGGCATCCTCATCTATTTCTGCTAAATGATGGTCTAGATTGATTATTTCTACATTGCTGTTAGGCTGTATATCCCGAGCCGTAACTTCCCGCAATTCTCCAGGAGTCCCCTCTACTTCTAAATAAAGGGTCTCCTCATCAGAATAAGAGCGTAAAACCAGGCCCTTAAGATTTAGAATTATATCGGTTATGTCTTCTCTTACTCCAGGTAGAGAAGAAAACTCATGGATTACCCCTTCAATTTGTACCCCGGTAACTGCTGCTCCTTCTATAGAGGAAAGTAAAACCCGACGTATAGCGTTACCTACCGTAATACCCCAACCTACTTCCAGAGGCTCGATAGAGAACTTACCATATTGAACCTTAGTAGTGTGGTCTTCTTCCCAGTCTAAAAGATCACACCTCGTTATATTTCGAATATCCAGCATTACCAACACCTCAAAATTATTTAGAATAAAATTCCACTATGAGCTGCTCTTCCACTGCGTAATCAATATCTTCTCTCCGTGGGGCTCGCAATATAGTAGCTTTACCATCCTCACCCACTCCCAGCCAGGCAGGAGCAGGAGTTTTTTCCTCTTCCATTAGCTCCTTAATTTTTTGATTTTCTTTCCCCCGAGGAGATATTTCCACCACATCACCTTCATCCACCAGGTAAGATGGTATATCCACCTTGCGCCCGTTAACTAGAAAATGACCATGCAGCACCATTTGCCTGGCATCAGAACGAGAGTCTGCCCATCCTGCTCGAAAAACTACGTTGTCCAATCTTCTCTCTAAAAGAGAAAGAAGGTTTTCTCCCGTTACTCCAGGAAGACGGTTGGCTTTTTCAAAATAATTTTTAAACTGATTTTCAGTTATGCCATACATAAATCGTACCCGCTGTTTTTCCTTGAGCTGCAAACCATAACTGGACAATCTCCGGCGAGCCCCTTTATGTACTCCAGGCGGAAAAGGCCGCTTCTCCATAGCGCATTTATCAGTATAACAGCGAGGTCCTTTTAAGAAAAGTTTGCTCCCATGTCTTCGACAGAGTCGGCATTTAGCATCAGTGTACCTTGACATTTTCTATATCCTCCTTCATACCCTTCTTTGTTTAGGTGGCCGGCAACCATTATGAGGAATAGGAGTAACATCTTTTATAGAACTGATGATTAAACCAGCTGCCTGCAAAGACCGAATGGCAGTCTCTCTCCCTGAACCAGGACCTTTTACCAGTACTTCTACTTCTCGCAAACCCTGGTCCATAGCTTTCTTCGCTGCTTGCTCTGCAGCTAACTGAGCAGCAAAAGGAGTTCCTTTCTTCGTTCCTTTAAATCCACTGGCTCCAGCACTGGACCAGGATAAAACATTCCCCTGTTTATCAGTTATGGAAACAATGGTATTATTAAAAGTAGACTTTATATGAGCAATACCTTCCCTGACCGTTCTTTTTTCTCTTTTCTTTTTCCTACCTGCTTTAGCCAAATTAATCTAAACCTCCCTTTATCATACTTTTGTAATTATCTACCTCTTTTTGCTCCTGCAGTCCTTCTAGGACCTTTACGAGTTCGGGCATTAGTACGGGTTCTCTGCCCTCTCACCGGTAGTCCTTGTCTATGCCGCATACCCCGGTAACATCCAATGGAAATCAAGCGCTTGATGTTTTGAGAAACCTGAGCTCTTAGCTCTCCTTCCACCGGATATTTTTCTACCACTTTTTGAATTCGTGCTAACTCATCGTCACTTAAATCCTTAACTCTGATTCCGGGGTCTACTTTAGTCTCCTCTAAAATTTTTGCTGCCAACTTCCTGCCCACTCCATAAATATAAGTAAGCGCAATATCTATCCTTTTATGGTTGGGCAAATCAACTCCTGCAATTCTGGCCATAAGACAAACCTCCTAACCCTGTCTCTGCTTATGCCGGGGATTAGAACAGATAACCATTACTTTTCCCCGCCGACGTATCACTTTACATTTTTCACATCTCGGTTTCACCGAAGCACTAACCTTCATCTTCTTACCTCCTTATTCACTTATACCGATATACAATCCGCCCTTTAGTAAGGTCATATTTTGATATCTGTACGGTAACTTTATCACCAGGAAGGATTCTAATATAATGCATTCTCATTTTACCTGAAATATGAGCTAATATCACTTTACCCGTTTCCAGTTCTACTTTAAACATAGCATTGGGTAAAGCTTCTAAAACTGTCCCCTTTACTTCAATAATATCTTCCTTACCCATTATTACTCTTCATCCCCGCAACGGGTTAAAATCACCGGGCCCTTTTTAGTAACCCAGACGGTATGTTCAAAATGAGCTGATAGGCCACCATCTTTAGTTACCACCGTCCAATCATCATCCAGTATTTCTACCTGGTATCCTTTTTCATTAGCCATAGGTTCAATAGCTAACACTGCACCCTCCTCAATAACTGGCCCTCGATTCTTTTTTCCAAAATTAGGTATTTGAGGTTCCTCGTGTAGAGCTCTACCTACACCATGCCCAACAAAGTCTCTTACCACTGAGAAACCTGCAGATTCAATAGTTTCTTGAACGGCATGAGATATATCACCAATTCTATTACCAGGTAAAGCCCTTTTTATTCCCTCATATAGAGATTTTTCCGTTACTTCTACCAGCTTTTGAGCCAGAGGGTTACCATCACCTGCTATCACACTGAAAGCAGCATCAGTATAAAACCCTTGAAACTCCACTCCTATATCCACACTCACTAAATCTCCAGGCTTGATTATCCGTTCTCCAGGAATACCATGCACCACCTGCTCATTAAGAGAAATACAAATAGAAGCCGGATAACCTCGATAACCTAAAAAAGCTGGTCGAGCTCCATGGCTTTTTATTAAGTCTGCAGCTACCTGATTCAGAAAAGAAGTTTTAACTCCCGGAATTATCAGCTTTTTTATTTCCCTGATAACCTCGGCTAAAATCTTTCCACTCTGGCGAATTTTTTCAATTTCATCTTCACTCACTAACTTACTCATTGTTTGGCCATCACTTCCTTCAAAACCTCTTTAACTCTATCATACACTTCTTCTATAGGAGCACTGGATGGTATAACCTGCAATAAGTTTCGTTTCTCATAAAAATCAATTAAAGGTTTAGTTTCTTCTTCGTAGGTATCCAGCCGCTTGCGAATTACTTCCGGTTTATCATCATCTCTCTGTACCAGCTTTCCGCCACATCGGTCGCAAACCTCATCTTGATGAGGAGGATTAGAAAGGAGATTATAAGGAGTTTGACAGTTCTCACAAACCCGACGAGAGGAAAGTCTCTTTATTATTTCCTCTTTATCCACCGCAAAATAAAGAACCACATCTAATGATAGATTCTTTTCTTTGAGCATTTCCTCCAGAGCTTCTGCCTGCTTTATGGTGCGAGGAAAACCATCCAGAATAAAACCAGACCATAAATTATCCTGGTCAATTTTCTCTTTAACTATTCCTATTACCACATCATCAGGAACTAATCGCCCGCTCTTTACAAATTCCTCGGCTTTTTTACCCCAGGGAGTTTGATTTTTTATAGCCAGGCGAATTATATCACCGGTGGACAGGGTGCTAATACCTAAGTCTTTTTCCATCATCTTAGCCTGTGTTCCCTTACCTGCTCCAGGGGGTCCCAATAAAACTATGCGCAATTTCCCTTCTCCTTTCTCATTTACGTATAAAACCTTCATAATGTCTCATGAGTAGCTGAGCTTCCAATTGTCTCACTGTCTCAATGGCTACTCCTACTATAATGAGTATTGCCGTTCCTCCGAAGTAAAAAGTGGTAACCTTAGTCAGATCAGTTATGATGTTGGGAACTATAGCAACAAAAGTTAAAAATAAAGCTCCCCACAAGGTAATACGGGAGAGAGTACGGTCTAAATATTCCACTGTTGGTCTTCCCGGTCTTATCCCCGGAATAAAACCACCATATTTTTGCATGTTATCAGCCAGCTCCATAGGGTTAAAAGAAACTGCAGTATAAAAATAGGTGAAAAATATGATCAAAGCCGCATAAAGAGAAAGATACAAAGGAGAATTAGGAGAAAGAGCGTTAGCTATGCTTTTCATAATCTCCGACCCTTGGAAAAACTGAGCTAAGGTAGCAGGAAAAAGAAGAATAGAAGAAGCAAAAATGATAGGGATCACTCCCCCTTGCACCACTCTAATAGGTATATGAGTACTCTGCCCTCCATACATCCTTCTTCCCACCACTCTTTTAGAGTATTGGACTGGAATTCTCCTCTGCGCTTCCTGAAAAGCTACTACCACAGCAATGATTGCTACATTCATCACCAGGGACAGAATAAAATACAGAAGATTGATTTCTCCTACTTTAATTAAAGAAAAAGTCCTCACCAATTGAGGAAGTAGCCGAGCTACGATACCAGCAAAGATAATGAGAGAAGTACCGTTACCCACTCCCCAATCAGAGATCAATTCTCCCAACCACATCAGAAATATGGTCCCGGCAGTAAGAGTAAGAAGAACAGTTATTTTGTATCCCCAGCTCGGGTAAAGAACCACTCCCATACCTTCTATCCAGGAGGTTATTCCAAACCCTTGTACCAGAGCCAAAACAACAGCAAACCATCTCGTATACTGAGCAATTTTATCTCTTCCCTCTTCTCCACTCTTGCTTAATTCCTCTAAACGAGGGATGACCGCAGTTAGAAGCTGAATGATAATAGAAGCATTAATATAGGGAACGATACCCAGAGCTAAGATAGAAAAGTTACTCAAGGCACCACCGGCAAACATATCCAGAAAACCCAAAATTCCTCCCTGAGAAAAAATATTGGCTAAAGCTCCGGGGTCAATTCCCGGAACAGGGATATGAGCACCAATGCGAAAAACCACCAGCATAGAGAGAGTAAAAAGAATTCTCCTTTTCAGGTCTGGTATTCGGAATAATTTCAGCAGAGATTCCCACATCTTATACTACCTCTGCTCTTCCGCCTTTTTCTTCGATCTTCTCTTTAGCCGAAAGAGAAAAGGCATCCGCTTTCACCGTTAACTTTTTATTCAACTCTCCCCGGGCTAAAACCTTAACCGGAAGGTTCAGGTTCTTGATCAACCCTGCCTTTTGTAAAAGCTCTTTGTTTACTTCTTCTCCTTCTTCAAAACGATTAAGAGCCTCCAGGTTGATTATCTGCCATTCCTTTCTATCCCAGCTCCGAAAACCCCTTTTAGGAACCCGACGCACGAGCGGCATCTGTCCCCCTTCAAAGTAAGGAGGGATTCCGCTCCCCGAGCGAGATTTCTGCCCTTTATGTCCTCGTCCGCTGGTCTTACCATGGCCTGAACTTAAGCCTCGACCCACTCTTTTTCGATAATGGAAAGAGCCGTCCTGAGGTTTTAATTCGTTAACTCCCATATTATCTTTCTCCTTCCTCTACGCTTTCTACTTCTAAAAGATAAGCTACCTTGTTAACCATACCTCGCAAGGAGGAAGAGTCCTTATGATACACAGTTTGATTTAACTTGCGCAGACCCAGAGCTTTAACTGTTCTTTTGTGAGACTCCGGTCTACCAATGGGACTTTTCTTTAATGTAATCTTCAGTAATTTCTCCCCCATTTTATTCTCTCCTTCAGCGAGAAACAGTAAAGAAGTCTTTTACTTCTTTCCCCCGCAGCCGGGCCACTTCCCGAGGGTCTTTCAAATCTGCGAGTCCTTGCATAGTCGCTCGCGCTAAATTTACAGGATTATTGCTTCCCAGAGATTTAGTCAACACATCCTTTATCCCTGCTACTTCTAGAATTGCTCTCACCGCTCCGCCAGCAATAACTCCAGTCCCCGGGGCGGCAGGTCTCAAAACCACCTGGCTAGCTCCAGCTTTTCCCACCAATTCATGAGTGATGGTAGTACCTCTCATAGGAAACTGAATTAAAGATTTTCGAGCTCTCTCAGTGGCTTTTCTCACTGCTTCGGGAACTTCTTTAGCTTTACCTGTACCAATGCCTACCACTCCTTCTCCATTTCCCACCGCCACGAGAGCCCGGAAACCAAAACGCTTACCCCCTTTAACCACTTTGCTAACTCGGCTCACTCCTATCAATCTTTCTTTAAGCTCTAAACCTTCTGGCTTTACTCTCCTCATCTTTCAACCTCCATCTGTTAAAATCGCAATCCGCATTCTCTGGCTCCTTCAGCTAAAGCTTTAACCCGACCGTGATATTTATATCCTCCCCGATCAAAAACCACGGTTTCTATTCCCTTCTCCCGGGCTTTCTGAGCCAGGAGTTTCCCTACCTCTTTGGCTATCTCAACCTTAGAGCCATCTTTACCTTTAAGTTCTGAAGTAAGGGAAGAAACAGCCACCAGAGTCTTACCCTCACTATCATCAATAAGCTGTCCATATATATGCCTGAGGCTGCGGAAAACGGCAAGGCGAGGGTACTCCGCGCTACCCTGTATTTTTTTCCGTACTCTTCTATGTCTTTTATCTCTTTTCTCTCTCTTTTCTTCTACCGACATATAAGACTCTCCCTTCACTTCGCAGTTGCTTTACCCTGCTTTCTTCTCGTGATTTCACCCACGTACTTAATTCCTGTACCATGATAAGGCTCTACTTTTCTTAGTTTCCTGATATTAGCTGCCACCTGGCCTACTTTTTCTTTATCAACACCTTTCACTTTCACTACCTGCCCTTCTATTTCAAAGGTAATACCAGGGGGAGGCTCTACTTCCATAGGATGAGAAAATCCCAGGTTAAGAACTAAATTTTGCCCTTTTTTCTGAGCTCGATAGCCTAATCCGCTAATCTCCAGCGCCTTTTCAAACCCCCGGGACACTCCTTCCACCATATTCGCCACCAGAGCCCGGGTTAAACCATGAAGAGAGCGATCTAATTTACCCTCTCCTTCTCTAATTACTTGGAGAACATTTCCTTCTTTCTCCACTTTCACTCGAGGATGAATTTCCCTCTCTAAGGTGCCCAGAGGACCTTTAGCCACTATCGTGCGGCCCTCAATTTCTACGTTTACACCATCTGGTATTATTATCGGTTTTTTTCCTACACGGGACATAGCTAATCCTCCTTCACCAAATGTAGCAAATAACTTCCCCGCCTACACCTAATTTCTTAGCTTCTTTTCCCGTCATCACACCCTGAGAAGTAGAGACCACCACCGTCCCCATTCCCCCCAGAAGCACGGGTATCTCATTTTTTCCAGCATATACTCTCAAGCCTGGCTTGCTTATTCTTTTCAAACCATTGATTACTCTCTCTCGATTAGGACCATATTTTAGCTCAATGATTAAATCACTCTTCCCACCTTCCTGGGCAAGGACTTTATAATCATTAATATAACCTTCCTGTTTAAGAATCCGAGTTATTTCAATTTTAGAGCGAGAAGCAGGAATTTTAACTGTATTCTCTCCTGCTTTCAGGGCATTTCTTACCCTCGTCAACATATCAGCAATGGGGTCTGTATGAGCCACTATGCTTTTCCTCCTTTACCAGCTCGACTTAGTTACTCCAGGTATTTCACCCTTGCTCGCTAAAGTGCGAAAACAAATTCTGCACAGGCCAAAATCCCGCAAGTAGCCCCGAGGTCTTCCACACAAACTACACCTGTTTCTATAGCGTACCTTAAATTTTAAATCCTTTTTTTCTCTTTCTATCTTAGCTTTACGAGCCATTAAAAAACCTCCTCTACCTCCTGAATGGTAAACCCAGTGCTTCCAACAAAGCCTTAGCTTCTTCATCGGTGGAAGCAGTAGTTACAAAAGTGATATTCATGCCCCTGACCCGTTCCACTTTATCATAGCTAATCTCAGGGAAAATCAATTGTTCCTTGATACCAATGGTGCAATTTCCTCTCCCATCAAAAGAACTATCCGGAAATCCCCTGAAATCACGAATACGAGCCACAGCTATATTCAGAAACCGGTCCATGAACTCATACATTAAATTCTTTCTCAAAGTAACCTTACAACCAATAGATGCTCCCCGGCGTAGTTTAAAGTTAGATATAGACTTTTTAGCTCGAGTCACCAATGGTTTCTGCCCGGCAATAATAGTCAATTCTTCTACTGCTAAATCAAGGTAGCGAGAATTTTGAGTAGCATCTCCTACCCCCATATTGATGACTATTTTTTCCATTTTAGGCACTTGCATAACATTCCGGTAACCAAAAGTCTCTACGAGACGGGGAATTACTTCTTTTTGGTATTTTTCCTTGGTAATGGACACAGCCACAGGCCTCCTTGCTACACCTTATCTATGATTTCTCCGCATTTTTTACATACCCTGACTCGAAAACGAGACTCAGCCACTTTAACTCTCTGAACTTTAGTAAGTTGGTTGCAGCGGCTACAAACCAACCTTAAATTAGAGATTCTTATGGGGTTTTCTCTGTTTATTATTCCACCCTGGGGGTTATCCTGAGTAGGACGAGTATGTTTTTTAACCATATTAATTCCCTCTACTACTACTCTTCCCTCCTGGGGAAAAACTTTTAAAACTTTCCCTCTCTTCCCCCGGTTTTTACCCCGAACAATTTCCACCACGTCGCCTTTTTTTATAACTGCACCATTTTTTTTCTCTCGGCTTTCCATCTTAACCACCTTCCTCACACTACCTCAGGAGCCAGTGAGATAATACGCGAAAAATTACGGTCTCTCAATTCTCTTCCCACCGGACCAAAAATTCGAGTTCCTCGAGGCACATCTTGATTGGTGACTAAAACAGCAGCATTATCATCAAAACGGACAAAGCTACCATCTGACCTTCCTACTTCTTTTCTGGTTCTTACCACTACTGCTCTCACCACTTCTCCTTTTTTCACATTGGAATGAGGCTCTGCTTCTTTCACCGCAGCAATAATCACATCCCCAATACTTGCATAACGACGATTAGAGCCACCCATCACCCGGATGCACATTATTTTTTTAGCTCCTGTATTATCAGCTACCTCAAGCATAGTTCTCGGCTGAATCAATTTCTTCTCCTCCCTTTACCCTGGCTTTCTGCACCACCGTAACTACTCTCCATCTTTTAGTCTTGCTCAAGGGCCTGGTTTCCTCAATCACAACCCGATCTCCCACTGCACAGATTTTATTTTCATCATGAGCAGGAAATCGGCGTACTTTTTTAACCTTCTTTCCATAAAGAGGGTGTTCAGAAATTCTCACTATTTTAACCACTACTGTTTTATCCATAGCGTTACTAACCACTTCACCAGTTAATCTTTTTCTTGCTCCCATTCACTTAACCCCCTGCTTTTCTTTAGACAATTCTCTTTCTCTCAAAACCGTTTGTACTCGAGCAATGTCTTTTTTAACCGCCTGTATCCTTTTAGGATTACCCAACTGTCCAGTAATGCTCTGAAAACGCAAATTGAAAAGTTCAGTCCGCAAATCTTTGAATCTTTGATTTAACTCCTCATCAGTCAAATTACGAAGCTCTAAAGTCTTCATATCTCTCACTCCTAATCAATACTTCTCTCCACCACCCTGGTCTTGATCGGCAATTTGTGGGAAGCCAATCGGAGAGCTTCCTGAGCTGTATCTCTATCTACTCCCCCTATCTCAAAAAGAATCCTTCCCGGCTTCACTACCGCTACCCATCCCTCTACCGGTCCCTTTCCTTTACCCATTCTTGTTTCCGTAGGCTTTTTAGTATAAGGCTTATCAGGAAAGATGCGAATCCATATTTTTCCTTTCTTCATATGACGGGAAAGAGCTACTCGAGCTGCCTCAATCTGGGGATTAGTAATCCAGGCCGGCTCTAAAGCCTGAAGGCCAAAATCTCCAAAATCAACTTTATTACCCCGAGCAGCTAACCCTTTCATTCTCCCTCGATGCTGTTTTCTATATTTAACTCTATTGGGCATCAACATGATCTTCTGCTACCTCCTCATAACTTGCTTCTTCCTGCTTTTTCTCTAAAACAGCAGTACTCTCTCTTTCTAACAGCTCTCCAGGAGAAATCACCTCTCCTTTGAATATCCATACTTTAACTCCGATTCTCCCGTAAGTGGTGAGAGATTCAGCAAAACCATAATCTATGTCCGCCCGTAAGGTGTGGAGAGGAAGACGACCTTCCCGATACCACTCTTCCCGAGCAATTTCTGCTCCAGCTAAACGACCGGAACAGGATATCTTTATACCCTGAGCACCCATCCTTAAAGCCCGAGTAATGGCCTGTTTCATAGCTCGCCGATAAGAAACTCTCCGCTCTATCTGGGAAGCAACGTTTTCGGCTACCAGTTGAGCATCAAGTTCAGGGATAGATACTTCTTCTACTGAAATTTGGATGTTTTGATTCCCAGTCAAACTTTGGATATCTTGACGAAGTTTTTCTACTTCACTACCTTTTCTACCAATAACAATACCAGGCCGGGAGGTTTTAATAATTATCTTTATCTGGTTAGCCAGTCGCTCTACTTCCACCCGGGAGACACCAGAATGATAAAATCTACTTTTAACTTCCTTGCGAATCTTCAAGTCTTCTATCAGGTAATCTTTAAACTTATTCTCTGCATACCAGCGAGATTGCCAATCCTTAATAATTCCCAAACGTAACCCAATTGGATTTACTTTCTGCCCCAATTACTGTTCCTCCTTTTCCGAAACTGCCACTGTAATATGAGAGGTCCTTTTTCTGATGAGATACCCTCTCCCCATAGCCCGAGGACGTACTCGTTTTGAAGTCGGTCCCTGGTCTACAAAAGCTTGAGATACTACTAACTGATCCACATCCATATTATAGTTATTCTCTGCATTAGCCACCGCAGACTTCAAAACCTTATATACCATTCGGGCTGATTTCTTAGGAATAAACTGTAAAGTAGCCAGAGCTTCCTGTGCCGATTTTCCTCGAATCAAATCAACCACTTGCCTTGCTTTACGAGGCGAGATACGTAAGTATTTTGCCGTTGCTTTCACTTCCATATTTCCATCCTCCCTCACTTCAACGCCGTAGAGCGTTCCGTGGGATTACCATGCCCTCTAAAAGTTCGAGTAGGAGCAAACTCTCCTAACTTGTGTCCTACCATTTGTTCAGTAACATAAACAGGAATGTGCTTCTTTCCATTGTGAACAGCAATAGTATGTCCTACCATATCAGGAATTATCATACAGGACCGGCACCAGGTTTTAACTACCCTTTTTTCTCCCTTTCGGTTAAGCTCTTCAATTCTTTCTCGCAAACGCAAATCTACATAAGGACCCTTTTTTGTAGATCTACCCATCCTATTTCCTCCTCTTAACAATCCATTTATCGGTCTTCTTATTCTTTCTGGTTTTAAAACCTTTAGTAGGCACTCCCCAAGGGGTTACCGGATGTCTTCCTCCATGAGCTTTCCCTTCTCCTCCGCCATGAGGATGATCGATAGGGTTCATAGCCACTCCTCGTACCGTAGGTCTCACTCCCAGCCATCTTTTTCTTCCTGCTTTACCAATAGCCACGTTCTCATGGTCAATGTTACCTACCTGACCTATGGTAGCTAAACAATCTATATGGATCAGGCGCACTTCCCCAGAGGAAAGTCGAACCTGAGCATAACTTCCTTCCTTGGCCATTAACTGGGCATAGGCACCTGCCGACCTTGCTAACTGCCCACCTTTGCCTTTCCTGAGCTCCAGATTATGAATGAAAGTCCCCACCGGTATATTCCGGAGAGGTAAGGCATTACCAGGGCGAACATCGGCTTCTTCACCGCTCATCAAAACATCTCCCACTACAACTCCTAAAGGAGCAAGAATATAGCGCTTTTCTCCATCAACATATTTTAAAAGAGCAATACGAGCAGAGCGATTGGGGTCATATTCAATTCTCTCCACTCGAGCTGGAATGCCAAACTTATCTCTTTTGAAATCAATGCACCGATATTTTCTCTTGTGACCTCCCCCTTGATGCCTTACTGAAATCCTTCCCTGGTTATTTCTCCCTGCTTTACTTTTCAGAGGCTTCAAAAGAGATTTTTCTGGCCCACCGGGAGTAATTTCTTCAAAAGTGCAACCACTCATATGTCTTCGGCCTGGTGTAACTGGCTTGTATTCTTTCAAATTAGCCATATCGCTCTCTCCTTTTTAAGTGATATCAAAGGCTTTTATTTTTTCTCCTGGCTTTAAGAAAACTATTGCTTTCTTTTTCGAACTACTTTTACCCTCAAAGCGGCCCAGCCTTTTTGTTTTTCCTTCCACTCTTACCGTGTTCACTTTGGTTACTGTTACCCCGAAGGTATCCTCTACCGCCTTCTTTATCTCTGCCTTAGTGGCTCGGGAGTCCACTTTAAAGATATATTTACTCTCCTTCTGGAGGTTTACCGTCTTCTCAGTAATAATGGGACTAATTAATATCTCTCGCTTATTATTCATATTCCTGCCTCCAAAGCAAGGAGAAGGCTTTTTTCTCCATCACCACTACTCTTGAGTCCACCAGAAAGTAAGCAGTTAGCTCACCAGCTGATTTGACTTTAACGTCAGGGAGATTGGAGAAAGCTCTTCTCACATTTTCTTTGTTATCCCCAGTCACCACCAGCACTTTCCTGAACTCATCCCCTACCAGAGGAGAAAGGAACTGCTTCGCCTTTTTGGTTTGAGGAGTATCAAAGTCAATCTCTTCCACCAGATGCAATAATCCCTGATTTATTTTTTCTCCTAAAGCTAAAATTAAAGCCTTTTCTCTTTCCTTCCGAGAAAGACTGTGGTAATAAGAGCGAGGAACAGGACCGAACGTCACTCCTCCCCCTTTCCAGATAGGAGAGCGAATGCTTCCCTGCCTTGCTCGGCCAGTCCCTTTCTGCCTCCAGGGTTTTTTCCCTCCTCCTCTTACTTCTCCTCGGGTTTTAGTTTTGGCTGTCCCCAGTCTTTGATTATCCAAAAAAGCTTTAACCGAAAGGTAAAGGAGGTGATAATCTTTATCGGACAGGACTATATCTTCTAAGGTAATAGTGTCTACTACCTTTCCTTCTTTATCCCACACTTTTAGCTCCATCTTTTATCCCCCTATTGGTTATTTTCGAATTATTACCAGGAGACTTCCTGCTGGGCCAGGAACTGCTCCTTTTAAAAGGAGCAGGTCTCTTTCTGCGTTTATTCCCACCACTTCCAGATTACGAACTGTTACTCTCTTTCCTCCCATTCTACCAGGAAGGCCTTTTCCTTTAAAAACCCTTCCGGCATCTGTGCCACCTATGGAGCCAGGCGCTCTATAAAACATAGAACCATGAGAGGCTTCTCCACCACGGTAGCCCAGCCTCTTCATCACTCCAGCAAATCCTTTACCTTTGGATTTACCAGCCACATCCACCCGGTCTCCTACCTGAAAGCCATCTACTTTCAACACTTCACCTGGCTGATATTGAGCATCTTTAAAAGAAAACTCTTTCAAAAATTTAAGAGGAGGAAGTCCACCTTTTTTGAGATGTCCCAGACGAGGTTTATTGAGTTTTTTTTCTTTAATTTCTTCATAACCTACCTGCCAGGCCTGGTATCCATCTCGCTCCTCGGTCTTTTTACCAGTAACATAGCAAGGACCACATTTAATTACCGTTACCGGAATAGATGCTCCTTCCGGGGTAAAGATCCTGGTCATTCCTACTTTTTCTCCTATCATTCCATAAGTCACTGTTTTCATCTGTATCTCCTTCCCCAATCAACTCATCAAAGCTTAATCTCTATGTCTACCCCAGCTGGTAAATCAAGATGCATCAAAGCATCAACCGTTTTAGGGTTGGGGTCCATGATATCAATCAATCTTTTATGAGTTCGCATTTCAAATTGCTCTCGAGATTTTTTATCTACATGAGGAGACCGTAAAACAGTATATTTAGCAATCTCGGTAGGTAAAGGTACAGGTCCCGAGACTGCTGCTCCGGTTCTCTCCACTGCCTGCACTATTTTTAGCGCCGACTGATCCAGAATTTTATGATCATAAGCCTTTAACTTTATTCTTATTTTTTGAGCCACTTTTTACGCCTCCCTCTCCCTATTCAATGATATCAGCAACTACTCCTGCTCCTACTGTTCTTCCTCCCTCACG
>DAOSVE010000153.1:0-2432 GCA_035593465.1 Candidatus Atribacteria bacterium
GCTACTATAGAATTTTATAGAGAAGCTCAAGAAGGCTTCCATCTTTATAGGACAAGCGAGCTTATTTCTGGAATTTCTTAAGGGAAAACACGAAAAGTAGTATAATGAAATAGACATTATGATTCTGTTGTTTTCTGAAGAAGGAGGGTGGAAATTGGATAAAAAGCCTCGAGTTCTGGTGACTCGCCGAATTCCCCAGGAAGGGCTGAACATCTTAGAGGAGAGTTGCCAGGTAGAGGTAAGCGAATATGACGGAGTCCTTCCCCGAGAGATTCTCCTTCAAAAGGTAAAAGGGGTAGATGGTATTCTGTGTTTACTGACCGATAATATCGACCGCAAAGTTATGGAAGCGGCAGGGCAGAGTTTGCGGGTGATTTCTAATTATGCCGTGGGGTATGATAATATTGATATAGAAGAAGCCACAAGGAGGAGAATAATGGTTACTAACACCCCTGGAGTTCTCACTGAGACCACTGCTGACCTTACCTGGGCTCTGCTTATGGCCGTAGCTCGTCGAATAGCGGAGGGAGACAGGTTTGTTCGGGAAGGGAAATTTAGAGAATGGGAACCACTTCTTTTTCTGGGAGATGATGTTTATGGGGCTACTTTAGGAATTATAGGTTTGGGTCGGATTGGTCAAGCCGTTGCCCGCAGAGCTCGAGGGTTCAATATGCAGGTAATTTACTTTAGCCATCACCGATTGGAAGATAAGGAAAAAGAATTAGGAGTAACTTACTATCCTTTTCTTGAGCTTTTGGCTCAGTCTGATTTTATCACTCTTCATGTGCCCCTTACTCGGGAAACTTATCATCTTATTGGGGAAGAGGAACTTAAGATGATGAAGAAGGAATCTTACCTTATAAATACTTCTCGAGGGTCTGTAATAGATGAGAAAGCCCTAATCCGGGCTTTGAAGGAAGGATGGATTCGCGGTGCAGCTCTCGATGTTTTTGAGCAGGAGCCGCAAGTAGAACCAGAACTTTTGGAATTGGAGGAAGTGGTATTAACGCCGCATCTTGGTTCAGCTTCTCGTACTACCCGGACTAAAATGGCAATTCTGGCGGCAAACAACCTGGCTTTGGCACTCCGGGGAGAAATTCCTCCTTATCTTGTTAATCTGGATGTAGTCAAATGATTTGTTTAATGATTAACAAAAAGCTAATACTTGGCAAAGAAATTTCTCTATCTTTTGAAAAGATGAGAAATATTTTCAAAAAATTTAACTATTTTTAGGGTCGAAAGGAAAAAGAAAAATGGGTAAAGTTTCTCTTCAAAATTTGCTCAAAAAAGTTGATGACCTTCCTGCCCTGCCTTCGGTGGTAAAAAGGGTTATGGAGCTTACTGAAGACCCCAATTCTACTGCTCGAGATATCAATGAAGTAATAAATCAAGACCAGAGTATGACGGCTAAAGTTTTGAGGTTAGCCAACTCAGCTTTTTATGGTTTTCCCCGTCGCATTTCTACTGTTACCGATGCCACCATTATGCTTGGTTTCCAAGCCATTCGCTCTATTGTTATAGCTGCTTCAGTGAGTAAACTTCTCAGTCAGGAGGTAGAAGGTTATGCACTTTTACCTGGAGAACTGTGGCGACACTCTCAATCAGCAGCTATAGCTGCTAGAATGATTGCGCGAAAGGTGAAGTTTCCTAAAACAGAGGTGGCTTATACTGCAGCACTGCTCCATGATATTGGCAAAGTAGTTCTTAATAGTTATGTGCGAGAAACTTACGAGGAAGTGATGGACAAGGTAGAGAAAGAGAAGATTCCTTTTTCTCAAGCAGAAGAAGAAATATTAGGCTTCAATCATGCTCTGGTAGGTTCTAAAGTAGCAGAAAACTGGAATCTTCCCCCTGAATTGGTAGAAGCTATCGCTTTCCATCACAGCCCGGAGCTGGCTAAAACTAATCCTGTGCTTACCTCTATAGTTCATGTGGCTGATTTTATATGTGTGACGATGGGTATTGGTATTGGAGCAGATGGTTTGTTATATCCTCTTTCTCCCCCAGCTGTAAATTTACTTGGTTTGGGGGAACAGGATATCTACCAGATTATTTCTCAACTGTCTGATCTCCTGGCAGACCAGGATAGTTTTTAGTCCTCAGCAGTTTTTCTTAAAAACGGAGGAAATATAAACTAAAAAGGTAAGATTCATATTGCTGACCTTCAGACACAGTTTCGAGAAATCTTCTGTATGATTTTTAAATGCTTCTCAGGCCCTTTTTAATAGCTATAAAGCCTGTCAAATTCTCTCCGCTCGTAGTCTTAGTAAGATGAAGAGTCCAGAATAAAGGTTCTTTTTTGCGTGTACTTCTTTCCATAGTGCCTCATCACCTAACCCAACTTATTGATCAGTGATAGTCTTGATTTAACACAAGACAAATAATGGGTTAAGCCTTTTCTATGATATTGTTCTACTCTTCTGAACTGATTT
>DAOSVE010000025.1:0-19287 GCA_035593465.1 Candidatus Atribacteria bacterium
AATTATATAGTATAGTTATAGATTTTCCCATCACCTTATGTTAAGATAGCGAAAAATTAAGAGAGGGAGGGTCCGAAATGGCGGAAATTTTGGACCAGATAGCAAAGGAGCTTTTTGCTGGTAATGCCAAAGCTGTGGCAGAGCTAACACAAGAAGCTTTGAGTAAAGGTTTTTCTCCTCAAGAAATTTTGAATGAAGGCTTAATAAAAGGTATGAACGAAGTAGGGATGAAATTTAAAGCTAATGAGATTTATGTTCCAGAAGTTTTGATTGCTGCTCGAGCTATGAAGGCGGGGATGGAGATTCTAAAACCCAAATTAGCAGAAACCGGAGTAGAACCAGTGGGCAAGATGATTATTGGAACAGTAAAAGGAGACCTTCATGATATTGGTAAGAATTTGGTGAGTATGATGATGGAGGGAGCTGGCTTTGAGGTAATTGATTTAGGTATCGATGTGCCGGCGGAGAAGTTTATTCAAGCTGTAAAGAAATATCAACCCCAGCTCGCGGGTATGTCTGCTCTTTTAACTACCACTATGATACAGATTAGAGAGAACATAAAAGCTTTTCAAGAAGCAGGTATCAGAGACAAGGTAAAGATTATGATTGGAGGAGCTCCAGTAACTCAAAAATTTGCTGATGAAGTAGGAGCGGATGGCTATGCTCCTGATGCTGCTTCAGCTGTAGATAAAGCCAAGGAGCTACTGGGTATTAGCTAACTGTATATTCTGATAGCTAACAGGGAAAAACATTCCTTTATTGACTATAAATGTGATTATAGTTAACCATAAATCTATGGCGATGTTTCTCCGCTTGAAGTCCAATTTTTCTTCGTGTTGTATGATTCCCTGGTGTCAATTGCGAGCGCTGAGGGGAAAAGTTCCCCTCAGCAATTTTTTATTGCTTTTAAGTTTTTGTATTTTTAATCTTACGCTATCAGGTGGCTCTATTTTCTTGCATACGAGTGATTCCAAATTTTAAACTCGATGGGGATCTCTTTTTAATTTTGGGGATTATATCAAGGTTTGTGAAATATTATAATTACTTTAGTTAATGAATAATTTAAACTCAGGAGGGTAGAAATGTTAAGCGATTTAGAAATTGCGCAAAGAGCGCAGATGAAACCTATTGTTGAGATAGCGGAAAGTCTGGGATTGTCTCCTGACGATATTGATCTCTACGGCAAATACAAAGCTAAAGTTTCTTTAGAAGTATTAAAAAACCTTTCTGAAAAACCTCAGGGTAAATACATTGACGTTACAGCTATTACCCCTACCCCCCTGGGAGAGGGAAAAACAGTAACCACCATTGGTCTTTCCCAAGCTCTCAATAAAATTGGTAAAAAAAGTATAGTTTGCATCCGCCAGCCCTCCTTGGGTCCGGTTTTTGGAATTAAAGGAGGAGCAGCAGGAGGTGGATATTCACAAGTAGTACCTATGGAAGATTTTAATCTTCATCTTACTGGTGATACTCATGCTGTGGCTACTGCTCACAACTTACTGGCTGCTTTTATTGACAACCATCTCCATCATGGCAATAAATTAAATATTGACCCCTTTACTATTAGCTGGCCTCGAGTGGTGGATATCAGCGACCGAGCGCTGCGCAAAATAGTCATCGGCTTGGGAGGGAAAACCAATGGAGTCCCTCGAGAAAGTAGCTTTGATATTGCTGTAGCTTCGGAAGTAATGGCTATTTTGGCTTTGACTACTGATATTTTTGACTTGCGGGCACGATTAGGGCGAATAGTTATTGGTTACGATAACAATAAAAAACCGGTTACCGCTGAAGACTTGCACTGTGCCGGAGCAATGACGGTTCTTATGAAAGAAGCTATTAAACCTAATCTTTTACAAACCTTAGAAAATACCCCTTGTTTTGTTCATGCTGGACCTTTTGCCAATATTGCTCATGGAAATAGCTCTATTATTGCTGACCAGATTGCTCTGCGCTTGAGCGATTATGTGGTTACCGAAAGCGGCTTTGGTGCCGATTGTGGTATGGAAAAATTTATGGATATCAAATGTCGCTATAGCGGCCTAATTCCCAATTGTGTGGTGATGGTTACTTCCGTCAGGGCCTTGAAAATGCACAGTGGAAAATATAAGGTAGTTGCTGGTAAACCTCTGGACACGGGGCTCACTTGTGAAGATATAGAGGCAGTGGAAAAAGGAGCAGAAAATATGGTGAAACAGATTGAAAATGCTCGTCTTTTTGGAGTGCCGGTGGTAGTGGCTATCAATCTGTTTGCTTCTGACACTGATAGAGAAGTGGAAACGGTGGGAAAAATCGCTCTGGAAAACGGAGCTTTTGCTGTGGAGGTATCAGAGGTATGGGAAAAAGGTGGAGAAGGAGGAAAAGATTTAGCGGAAGCGGTGGTAAGAGCCTGTAATGAACCTCAAAATTTCCACTTCCTCTATCCCTTAGATATTCCCATTAAAGAGAAAATCGAAATTATAGCTACCCAGATTTATGGTGCCGATGGAGTAACGTATGAACCCAAAGCCGAAGCAGGGATTAAAAGATTTACCGAGTTAGGTTGGGATAAACTCCCTATCTGTATGGCCAAAACTCATCTTTCTCTCTCTCATGACCCCAATTTGAAAGGTAGGCCTCGAGGATTTAAAGTTCCTGTCCGAGACATCCGCCCTTCTATCGGTGCTGGATTTCTCTATCCTCTTTGTGGAGAGATGAGCACTATGCCTGGCTTGCCCTCTGAACCGGCAGGGAATAAAGTAGATATTGACGGAGAAGGGAAAGTAGTAGGTCTTTTTTAAGGGAGGGAAAAGTGAACTACGACTTGGTAATAATAGGGGGAGGAGTAGCAGGATTAACTCTCGCTCAAACCTTGCAGGATAAGCTGGAAGTTTTAGTGGTAGAAGAGTCATCTCTGGGGGGGATGGCCTCAAAGTTAGGATGTAAAGCTACTGATGAGTGCCTCTCCTGCGGAGTTTGCCGATTTATCAATGTAGAAAGAGAGCTTTGTTTTAAAAAATTTGATATTTGGGAAGGTAGAAAGATAACTTCTGTAGATAAATCCGGCAGGGGATTTCACCTAAAAACTGAAAAAGGAGAAAAAGTTACCAGCCAGCTGCTGGCTGTGGCAACTGGTGCCTCTCCTTTAGAGATCAAAAATCTTTTTCACCTGGGAGGGGGCTTACCCCGGGTTTATAGTGGCTGGGATGTAGAAAGAGGTCTAAATGAAGGTATTATTTCCTCTTTTCGAGATTTTTCCTCTTTAGCTTTTATCCAGTGTGCTGGCTCTCGCAATTTCAAAGAAAAGCGGGGTTATTGCTCTCAAGTTTGTTGCCGCTATGCTTTGCGTATCGCTGAAAATCTCAAATTTTCTTTCCCTTCTATGGACATTGATTTTTATTATATGGATTTACAAATTTTAGGAAAGAAAAAAGAGAAATTATGGGAGATAGCTGGTAAAATTAATCTAATTCGCCACCTACCTTATGAAGTAAAAAAAGAAGGGGGAAAGTTGTCTCTGGTTTTTGAAGAACAGGGAGTGGAGAGGAAAAATTACGATGCCATTGTACTTTCGGTGGGAATGGTTCCTTCCTCAGGAACTAAAGAAATAGGAAAGTGGTTAGGGCTTAATTTTGATTCTGCCGGTTTTATAAAATCTTATGGTTTGGGTCATACCTCCCGTGAGGGAGTTTTTGTATGTGGAACAGCTTGCGGTCCTAAGGATATTGAAACTACTCAGGAAGAGGCTCAAAAGGTGGGAGAGGAAATCTGGCGAGTGAGGAGAGGATGAAGTGAATAAACTTCTCTGGTTAGCAAATGAGGCTTTTTCTTTTCCCGATTTCTGGATAGAAGAGGTGGAGAGAAATAACGACTGGGAAATAGAGGTAAAAAAGTGGGGCGATAAACTCGGTAGTTTTACCGAATACGATAGGATTTTTATTTTAGGAGATAGCTTTTCCTTTACGCAAGAAAAAATATCCCTCCTCTCTGAGGAGTGGGAAGTGAATCCTCTAAAGGTTCGAGTTTTCCCCGGGGAAGAAGTGAAAATTATTTTTCCTGAGTCTTTTTTATCTATCTTGGAGCAGTTTATAATTCAATCTCTCTCCCAACCCCTTTTCCCCGTTGAAGCCCGGAGAGTGGTTCCCGAAAATAGAGTTTTAGTTTTACCTCAATTATCTCCGACTTTAGAACAAACCTTGAAAAAAAGAGGGATAGATATAATAGTTCCTCCTTCTTCTTTTTATCTTCGGAGAGAAGGGATAAATTTTCGCCTTTATCCTTCCCGAGATAACGTTGGAGCGATAGTAGTCTCACCTCTTGAAGAAAAGAAATTTCCGGCTTCTTTCCCTTGTGAGGTGCAGGATACTCGAAGGTTAGTAGACATAGAGTTTATGGAAAAAGAGATAGAAAAAAAGGATTTCAGGAAAGAAACTATAGCGTTTATCATTCCTAAAAAAGGAGTAGCTGAAGAAGAATGGCGGAAGGCTTTTCGCCTTTCTCAAATTCTAGTAGAAAGAGATAAAGCAGAAGTTTTTGTTTTAGTAGAAGAGGTGTTGGTAGCTGGAGAAAACTTGGAAAAAGAATATCGGAAGGCTCGCTCCTCCGGGGTTATTTTTGAAAAAGTGGATTTTTCCAAGTTGGGAACGAGGCCTACTCTGGATATGCGAGGGATAGAGGTAGAGTTCACTACTGAGCGAGATAAATTGAGGCGGGAAGTAAAAGCGGATTGGTTGGTTCTGCTTCCCGAGAGGAATATCCTTCCTTTTGATCTCGCTCCTTTCTTTTGCGGAGATAAAATAGGGGGAGAAATTTTGCCTCTGGAAAATCCCAATGTTTTGCCTTTTTCTTCGGGAATAGAAGGAATTTTTCTTTCTCCCCCCGGAGAGGAAGAGGAGCTTTCTCTGGTTATAAAAAAATATTTAACCGAGGGAGTAGTAAGGGAGATAGGTAGAGGAGAGGTAGACGAAGAAAAATGTGTTCTGTGTCTTACCTGTTTGCGCACCTGTCCCTGGGAGGCTATAGAAATAGAAGGGGAAAGGAAAAAAGCTCGAATAAATGAGGAACGATGCCATCTCTGTGGGCTCTGCGCTTCTTTTTGCCCGGCTCACGCTATCGAAATAAAAGGTTTATCACCTGAAAACTGGGTCTCTGCAGTCTCTTTAGGAGGAAAAAATGAGAGTAGTAGCTTTAGGTTGTGATAAAAGTGGTTATCCTGCTCTTCTTCGGTGGGGAGAAGAAGATTCTCTTCCTTTTGATGAAGTAAAAATTTTTTCTCTCCCTTGTCTGGGTTTGGTGACCGAGGAGGTAATTTTCCGCATTTTGGAAAATAGTGACGCTCTGCTTTTGGCTGGTTGCCCTCTGGATAGCTGCCACAATCAAAAGGGAAGCCAGGGAGCCTATCTCAAAGTACAAAGGGTGAATTCTCTATTACAAGAAGCCGATATCTCGAAAAAAGTAGCTATAGCTTTTGTCACTTCCGGTAAAGTAGGGGAGATAGAAAAAGTGAGTGAGGAGCTCCTCTGGAGAGAAAAATGATAATAGCTGAGCGAAAGCCGATTAAAGAAATTTTGTCTTTTTTAGGGCCCGGAGAAAAAATCCTGGTTTTAGGTTGTGGGACTTGTGTCACAGTGTGTATGTCGGGAGGAGAAAAAGAATCCCGGGAGCTCTCTTCTCTTTTGCGCTTGAAAGGATGGGAAGCAAAAGATTTAACCGTAGAGAGGCAATGTGAGCCAGAATTTAATCTACGGGTGAGAGAAGAAATAGCGAAAGTAGATACAATGATTTCTTTAGCCTGTGGAGTGGGAGTACAGGCTCTCGCCGAGTGCTTTCCGGGGAAAAAGATTTTCCCCGGCCTCAACACTACCTTTATGGGTATGCCGAAAGAGCAGGGCTTATGGGAGGAGCGATGCTGGGGTTGTGGGAACTGCATCGTACATCTTTTTGGTTATATCTGTCCGATTACTCGCTGTGCTAAAAGTCTCCTGAATGGACCCTGTGGAGGTTCAAAAGAGGGAAAATGTGAAGTAAAGCCCGATAGAGATTGTGCTTGGCAGCTCATCTATGACCGGCTAAAAAGAGAAAATCGATTGGAGGTTCTGTATGCCCTTCAGCCTCCCCGGGATTGGTCTACTTCTCGCTATGGGGGACAGAGGAAAATGATACGGGAGGATGTCCGGTTATGAGCTCTTTAGAAGAAATTCTTCGCCGGGGAGAGTTTGCAGTTACGGCAGAAGTGGGACCTCCCAAAGGAACCAACCGAGAAGTAATAGAGAAAAAATGTGCTGAACTGCAGGGTTTTGTGGATGCGGTAAATATCACCGATAATCAGACTGCCATTGTTCGTCTTTCCAGCTTTGCCAGCTGTTTGATAGCTAAAGATAAAGGGATAGAACCGGTGATGCAGATGGTCTGCAGAGACCGAAATCGTATCGCTCTCCAGAGTGATTTTTTAGGTGCTTGTGCTTGGGGAGTGGAGAATTTTCTCTGCCTTACTGGAGACCACCAAAGTATGGGGAATCACCCTCAATCTAAGAATGTTTTTGATGTAGATTCTATACAGCTTTTGCAAATTTTCAAAAATATGAGGGATGAAAAAGTTTTTCAAAATGGTGAACCCTTAAAAGGAGAGATAAAAGCTTTTCTGGGAGCAGGAGAAAACCCTTTTGCCGACCCTCTGGAATTTCGGGTAATTCGCTTAGCTAAAAAAATATCAGCGGGAGCACAGTTCATCCAGACTCAGGCAGTTTTTGACCTGGAAATTTTCTCCCGATTTATGGAAGAGGTAAGGAAAATGGGTCTGGATAAAAAAGCCTTTATTTTAGCCGGGGTGATTCCAGTTAAGTCTCTGGCGGCTTTGAATTATATGAAAAACGAAGTTCCGGGGTTAGTGGTCCCTGATTATTTAGTAGAGAGAATGAGGGAGGCTAAAGACCCCAAAGAGGAGGGAGTAAAAATCTGCTTGGAAACTATTGAGCAGCTGAAAAAGATAGAAGGAGTGAGGGGAGTGCATATTATGGCTATATCCTGGGAAAGCATAGTCCCAGATATAGTAAAGGGAGCTAACTTGTACCCTCGTTCGGGGAGGAGCTAAAGTGATGGCTGTGGATTATCAATTCAAATATCAGGTGGCGAATCGTCTAGGGGGAGAAGGATTATTGGTTTGTTTTTCCTGTGGTATCTGTACTGCCGGGTGTCCGGTGGCAGAGGTAGAAGGAGGTTTTAACCCTCGACGAATAATTCATGAAGTGTTATTGGGAGAAAGAGAAAAAGTGTTACGCTCCAAGTTTATCTGGATGTGCGTGGGGTGTTACCGTTGCACTGCTCATTGTCCTCAAGATGTAGAGTTCACAAACATTTTGAAAGTTTTACGAGAGATGGCCACCGAAGAAGGTTATGTAGATACCCACTGGATAAAAATGGTAGAAGACATAGACCGCCGAACCCAGAAGTTACGTCGGGATTTGATTGATTATCTGTGGGAGGAAAAAATCCCCTCTTTTCAGGAATATGTCAATTTTTACCAGGAAGAAACTCGGAAGCTCCCCTGGGTGGAAAAACAAGGAGAAGGAAAGAATGACTGAAAATAAAGTGGGTAAAGTTTTAGTGGTAGGAGGAGGAATAGCGGGCATTCAGTCGGCACTGGACCTGGCTAACTCGGGCTTTAAGGTATATCTGGTAGAATCTTCTCCTTCTATTGGGGGGCTGATGGCTCGTCTGGATAAAACTTTCCCCACTAATGATTGTGCTATGTGTATTCTCTCTCCTAAATTAGTGGAATGTGGAAGGCATCTCAATATCGAAGTTCTCTCCTACTCAGAAGTAGAGTCTATTGAGGGAGAAGCAGGTAATTTCACCGTAGGGGTGAGAAGAAAAGCCCGATTTATAGAAGAAGATAAGTGCACTGGTTGTGGTGATTGTGCAGAAGTTTGTCCGGTGGATTTACCTAACGAGTTTGAAGGAAAGTTGAGTAACAGAAAAGCCATATTTCGCTATTTTCCTCAGGCTTTTCCTGGTGCTTTTACTATTGAAAAAAAAGGTATGCCTAACTGCCAGGCAGGCTGCCCTCTGGAGCAAAAAGCAGAGGGCTACATCGCTCTTATAAAAAAAGGAAAGTTTGAAGAAGCCTTGCGGACTGTCTATATGGATAATCCTTTTCCCGGTATCTGTGGGAGAGCTTGTCATCACCCCTGTATGGAACGCTGCCAGCGAGCTATTTTAGATGAGCCTCTGGGAATACCTTACCTCAAGCGATTTTTAGCTGATTACGGAAAAGAAAAAGGTCTTCGTCCACTTACCTTGCCCGAAGAAAAAAAGGGAGAAAGAGTAGCCATAATTGGAGCAGGACCCAGTGGTTTGAGCTGTGCCTATTTTTTAAGTTTAAGAGGCTATGAAGTAACCGTTTTAGAAAAGGAAAAGAAAGCTGGAGGAATGATGACCTTTGGTATTCCTTCTTATCGTCTTCCTCGAGAGGTAGTGGGAGAAGAGATAAAAATTATCGAAAACTCGGGAGTAAAAATAGTCTATGGCCGGGAATGGGGTAAAGATTTCTCTATTTCTACCTTATTTGAGGAAGGTTTCTCTTCTATATATGTAGCTGCGGGAGCCTGGAAGGGGATGAAGTTAGGGGTAGAAGGAGAAGATCACCCTCGAGTATGGGATGGCCTGCGGTATCTGGTTTCTCTAAACCAGGGAAATGATATCCCTGAGGCTGAAAATGTAGTGGTAATTGGAGGAGGTAACGTCGCTATAGATTGTGCTCGCAGTGCTCTGCGCCAGGGAGCAAAGCGGGTTTCGGTGTATTATCGCCGTTCTCGAGAAGAAATGCCGGCTCGGGCTGAGGAAATCGAAGAAGCGCAAGAGGAAGGGGTAGAGTTTTATTTTTGTGCCAGCCCTCGGAGATTCACTGAGCGAGATGGCCATCTATTTATGGAAACTTATGTTATGAGATTGTGTGCTCCTGATGAGTCGGGAAGAAGGAGACCAGAAATTATCCCTGGAGCTGGTTTTGAAGTGGAAGGAGACCTTTTCTTGGTGGCTACGGGACAAAAAGTAGACTTACCAGAAGGGGAGCTAAAATTAACTCCTTCGGGGACAATAATGGTAGATGATGCTTTGCGTACTTCTCGAGAAGGAGTTTTTGCTGGGGGAGATGTGGTTTTAGGTCCGGCTACTTTGGTAGAAGCTATAGCTCAGGGAAAAAGAGCCGCTCTTTCTATTGCCAGTTTCTTAGAAGGGAAAGAATTCCGAGAAGAAAAAAGACATCCTGCCCCGTTGAACATTCCCTGGAATAGAGAAAGAGAGCCTCAAGTAAAAATAAAAAAGCTCGAACCCTCAGAGAGAGTTAAAGATTTTAGAGAGGTGAGTGCAGGATACACCGGCGAGGAGGCACAAAAAGAAGCGAAAAGGTGCCTTGCTTGTGGGGGATGTGCAGAGTGCGGGCAGTGTGTTTTAGCCTGTCAGAGGGGAGCTATAAACCACCAAGAAAAAGATAGAGAAGAAAAAATAGAGGTAGGAGCAATAATTTGTGCTACCGGAGCGAAAGTATTTGACCCCTCTTCAGCTTATCGAGAACTGGGGTATAAGAAATATCCTAATGTGGTTACCAGCCTTGATTTGGAGCGCATTCTCAATGCTTCTGGTCCTTTCCAGGGGAAAGTGGTAAGACCCGGAGATGGGAAAGTTCCCCGAAAAGTGGCTTTTATCCAGTGTGTGGGCTCCCGAGACCCGGAAAGAGGCCAACCTTATTGCTCTTCGGTGTGCTGTATGTATGCTATTAAAGAAGCGCTGGTAGCTAAAGAACATTTATTGTTAGAAGGAGAGAAAGATTTCCAGGTTGCTATTTTTTATATTGACCTTCGCGCTTATGGGAAAGATTTTGAACGCTATTATGAACGAGCTAAAAAAGAGGGAATCCGTTTTGTCCGGAGCAAAATAGATAAAGTGAAAGAACTGGATAATGGAGATTTGGAACTTTATTATTCTAATCCCCAGGGAGGGGTAGAAAAAGAAAATTTTGATTTAGTAGTGCTGTCAGTAGGGTTGGAAGTGGAAGAGAAAGAAAAAGATACTCTGGAAAATTTGGGTTTCTCTCTCAGCCCGGAGGGCTTTCCCTATACCGATTCTCTTTTTCCTGTTCGTTCCTTAAAAGAAGGAGTATGGATAGCAGGAACATTGGGTGGACCTAAGGATATCCCCGATACGGTAGTTGAAGCCAGTGCTGCTGCAAGTGAGGTGGCTTCTTTTCTTCATTCTTCTCGCTTCCAGGAAGTAAAAGAAAAGGAATATCCCCGGGAGAGGGATGTGGAATCTGAACCATTACGCATTGGAGTGTTTATTTGCCACTGCGGTATAAACATCGCTGGAGTGGTAAACATAGAAGAAGTAGCGGAAAAAGTAAAAAAGCTTCCTGGGGTAGCTTATGTAGAGACTAACCTTTATACCTGTTCTCAAGATACTCAGGAGAGGATCAAAGAAAAAATAAAGGAATATCATCTAAATAGAATAATAGTGGCTTCTTGTTCTCCCCGCACTCATGAGGTTCTCTTTCAGGAAACTCTCCGGGAAGTGGGGCTAAACCCTTATCTTTTTGAAATGGCTAACATTCGCGACCAGTGTTCCTGGGTGCACCAACTTCAACCAGAGGAAGCCACCAAAAAAGCTCAGGATTTAGTATCTATGGCAGTAGCCAAAGCCTCTTTTTTGGAGCCGCTACAACCTATTTCCCTTCCGGTAGATAAATCAGTTCTCATCGTGGGAGGAGGAATTGCCGGTTTAGTGGCAGCCAAAGAAGCCCAAAGTCAAGGCCTGCGGGTGTATCTTGTGGAAAAAGAAAAAGAATTGGGAGGGCAACTGCGAGGTTTTGCTCACCGCTTTACTTTAGAAGGGAAAGATTTGGTAGAGTTTAAAAATAGTTTGGAGAAAGATATCAGCGAACACCCAGATATAGAAGTGTTTCGAGAGGCAGAAGTAGTAGAAGTCAACGGTTTTGTGGGTAATTTTGAAAGCAAACTCCGTATCAGGGGAGAAGAAAAAGTTATCCGCCATGGAGGAGTGATTATCGCTACCGGCGCTACAGAATATCATCCTCAAGAGTTCCACTATGGAGAGGACCAGAGAATTATTACCCAGGTAGAGTTAGAAAAAATGATGGAGAGAGGATTATCTTCTTTTCCCCGGCGAGTGGTTATGATCCAATGCGTGGGCTCAAGAGACGAGAAACATCCCTATTGCAGTAAAGTCTGTTGCTCTACAGCGTTAAAAAATGCTCTAGCTCTCAAAAAACTCTCTCCTCAAACCGAGATATGCATCCTTTATCGAGATATGAGAAGTTATGGGTTAGCAGAAAGCTATTATCGGGAAGCTCGAGAAAAAGGGGTAGTTTTTATCCCTTATCCTGATGATGCCCTTCCTTCTCTATCTTTAGGGGAGGATATTACTTTGCATCTCCGGAGTTCCTTAGGAGAAGAGGTTACCCTTCTTAGTGATTTGGTGGTTTTGAGTGCCGGGATAGAGCCTCATAGTAACGATAAAGTGGCTCAGCTATTTAAAGTGCCTCTGAATCAAGATGGTTTCTTTTTGGAAGCTCATGTAAAGCTAAGGCCGGTGGATTTTGCCACCGATGGGGTTTATGTTTGTGGTTTAGCTCACAGTCCTAAACCAGCCCGGGAAAGTATCCTACAAGCTAAAGCCTGTGTTTCTCGACTTATGAATGTTTTAAGTAAAGATACTATTCAATCCGGGGCACAAATTGCTGAAGTGATAAAAGAAAGATGCACCGCCTGTGGTGATTGTGAGAAAGTTTGTCAGTATCGAGCGGTCAAGGTAAACCAGGAGAAAAAGGTAGCTGAGGTTAATGCTGCTTTGTGCAAAGGGTGTGGTCTTTGTAGTGCTACCTGTAAAAGTGGAGCTATTCGGGTGCAAGGCTTTACCCCGGAAGAAATAGTCTCTGAGGTGGAATATATATTATGAAAAATGATTGGGAGCCTAAAATTGTAGCTTTTCTGTGCCACTGGTGTAGCTATGCCGGTGCTGATTTAGCAGGAATAAGCAGGATTCAATATCCTCCTAACATCCGGGTGATTCGAGTTCCTTGTTCGGGAGCAGTTAATCCTCTTTATATTTTGAAAGCTCTGCGAGAAGGAGCAGATGGGGTTTTGGTTTCTGGTTGTCATCCTGGTGATTGTCACTACTTAAGCGGTAATTATTTTGCCCGACGCAAATTTTTTGTTCTTCATGAATTGCTACAGTGGCTGGGAGTAGAAAAAGATAGGGTGCAATTTTCCTGGGTTTCAGCTTCGGAAGGGCAAAAATTTTCTCAAGTGGTAGAAGAGACAGTAGAGAAAGTGAAAAAATTAGGTCCTGCTCAAAAGTTGGTGAAGGAGTTTAATTTCTATGTTTGAGAAAGAGATACGAAGAAAAGCTAAAGAGCTTTTAGAAGCAAAGGCAGTAGACTTAGTTATTGGCTATACCTCCGGGTCTCTACCTTTTCAGGCCAGACCCATTTTGGTTTCTTCTCCTGAAGATACAGAGCAACTGGTGTGGAATCACTTTTGCAGCCCCAATTTAGCTCGCTATCTTTTACCCTACCGAGAGAGCTCTAAAAAAATTGCTCTTTTGGCTAAAGGGTGTGATGCTCGGGCGGTGGTAGTTCTCCTCCGGGAAGAGCAATTTCCCCGAGAGAGAATCCACATAATAGGATTACCGTGCTCGGGGATAATCAGTAAAAGAAAATTAGAAGAGAAGCTGGGAGAGATAAAGGAAGAAGATTTCTCCTGGGAAGAAAATAGTTTTTTCTGCCAGGGTAAAAAATGGGAAGTAGACTCTTTTTTGGAAGATACCTGTGCCCGTTGCCGATATCCCAACCCCCCTCTTTGGGATGAGCTGATAGGAGAGAAAAGAGACTCGCGGGGATCCGGCGTAGATTATTTAGAAAAAATAAGTAGCCAAGCCGAAGAAGAGAGATGGCAGTTTTTTACCGAAGAATTGAGTCGCTGTATTCGCTGTTATGCCTGTCGCAATGCCTGTCCTTTGTGCTATTGTAAGGAATGTTTTGCCGAAAGTGATGTGCCTCGCTGGATAAGTGGTGTTCCCACTCTCTCCGATAACTTATTTTTCCATTTAGGTAGAAGCATGCATTTAGCTGGAAGGTGTGTAGAGTGTGGGGCTTGCGAACGGGCTTGTCCGGAGGAGATAAAAATTGGGCTTTTGCCGCTAAAAGTAGAAGAGATAATCAAAAATAATTTTTCTTTTGAAGCCGGGTTGTCACTTGGGGAAGAAGCTCCTCTTTTAACTTATAAAGAGAATGACCCCGGGGATTTTATAAAGTGAGGGAAGCGATGAGTGAGGGATTAATAGCTAAAAACAAATGGTGGGAGTGGATAGAAGATAAAAAAGACAGAATATTTTTGACCGAGCGGGCTAAAGAGAGATATGGAGAATGGTTTCCCCCGGAGGTAAAAATGGTTAAAAATGGAAAGGAAGTGCTTCTTCCCCCGGGAGAAGAAATGTATCGTTACTTATGGGCGGGAGAGGAATGGAAAATAGAAGAAAGAGAAGTTTCTGGTGAGCCTTCTTTTCTTTTTCTCCTTCCCTGTGAGGCTCGGGCAATAATTGAAGTAACCGATAAAGTTTTTTTACATGCCCCGGTAGATAAAAATTATTGGTTGAGAAGGAAGTCTCTTTCTTTGGGAATTTTAGCTTGTCTCCAGCCGGAGCCCACTTGTTTTTGCTCTTTAGTGGGAGGAGGTCCTTTTTGGAGAAATGAGGAAGCTTTATTTTTGGTTCCTCGAAAAGAAGATATTTATATCGAAGGGAGAGGAGAGCCTTTCTCCTTTAGTGAAGAGGCAGGAGAAAAAATAAAACAAGAAGTTCAAGCCCTACAAAAAGAAGCTGAAAAGGGGCTTTCTTCTCCTCTACCTTCTTATTTTTCTCAGGAACTTTACCATCATTTTGAAGATGAAGAATGGAATGCTCTCAGCTGGCGTTGTATAAATTGTGGCGCCTGCACTTTTTTGTGTCCTACCTGTTATTGCTTTGACTTGAATGTAGAGGGAAAATTAAAAGGGCTTCAGCTCCGCAGCTGGGATAGCTGTATGTTTCCTAAATTTACTCTGCATGCTTCTTTTCATAACCCTCGTCCTACAGGAAAAGAAAGAGTGAGGCAAAGAGTGATGCACAAGTTTTCTTATTTCCCGGAGCGAGAGGGAAATTTTGCCTGCGTGGGTTGTGGAGTATGCGTAGAAAAATGCCCGGTTAACTGGGATATTAGAGAGGTTTTAGAGAGGATGGTGGAAAAAATTGACCGCCTCAGAGCTTGAAGTTAATAATCCTTATCTACCTCTTCTTTTACCTATAGTAGAAATTATTGAGGAAACCAGAGATATTAAGACTTTTCGCTTACAAGGAGACTCTATCTTTTCCTATCTTCCCGGGCAGTTTGCTGAAGTGTTTGTTCCCGGGAGAGGAGAAGCCCCTTTTTCTATAACTTCTTCTCCCACCAGTAGGGGAGTTTTAGAGTTCAGTATTAAAAGAATAGGAACAGTAACGACGGCTCTGCATCGTTTAGGAGAAGGAGATAAAATAGGGGTACGAGGTCCCTATGGAAATGGTTTTCCTTTAGAAGAGCTAAAAAACCACAATCTCCTTTTTGTGGGAGGAGGGATTGGGTTAGCTCCTTTGCGTTCTCTCATTAACTATGTTCTTTCTCCTCAACACCGAGGAGAGTTTGGAGAAGTGTTCATCCTTTATGGAGCGAGGAGTCCGGAAGATTTAGTGTTTAAGTGGGAGTTAGAAAAATGGCAGGAAAGAAAAGACCTCCATCTACTCGTTACTGTAGACCGGGGAAATAACTCCTGGAAGGGAAGAGTGGGGTTAGTTCCTCAAGTTCTAAAAGAAGAGGTAAAAGTAGAGGTGGAGGAGTGGAAAAGTATAGTTTGTGGCCCACCGATTATGATAAAATTTACCATCAAATCTCTTTTAGAAATGGGTTTTTCTCCTTCCCAGATCATTACCACTTTGGAGATGAAGATGAAGTGCGGTTTAGGGAAATGTGGTCGATGTAATATCGGACCTTTCTATGTTTGCCAGGAAGGACCGGTTTTTTCTTATGAGGTGTTGCAGAATTTACCGGAAGAATATTGAAAGGGAAAAGAGGGAGCGGCATTGACTTATGAAGAGGCAGTAAAGTATCTCTATGGTTTGATAAATTATGAAAAAATTAACTTTTCTTATTCTGATTTAAAATTAGATAGAATGAGAGAATTGGTAAGCAGGTTAGGTAATCCTCAGAATGATTTTCCCTCTATTTTAGTAGCCGGGACGAAAGGGAAAGGTAGCACTGCTTATTTTTTAGAACGCCTCTTTTTAGCCTGGGGATGGAAGTGTGGTTTTTATACCAAACCTCACCTTTTGACTTTTAGAGAAAGAATCCGCTTAGGTGGTAATCTAATTCCGGCTTCGGACTTAGCGCAGCTAGTAGAAGAAATAAAACCGGTGGTAGAGGAAATGAAGAATTCTCCCTGGGGGAGGCCCACTTATTTTGAAGTATCGGTAGCTTTGGCTTTCCTTTATTTTTCCCGGCAAAAAGTAGATATGGCGGTAATAGAAGTGGGGTTAGGAGGAAGGTTAGATGCTACCAATGTTTGTGAGCCTCAACTTACCGTCATCACCCCTATCAGCTTTGACCATACGGAAATCTTGGGAAATACCCTTTCTGCCATTGCCCGAGAAAAAGCGGGGATTTTGAGAAAAGGAGTAAAGTTAGTTCTTTCCCCTCAGGAGGAAGAAGCTCGAGAAACCATTGTAAAAGAAGCACAAGAAAAAGGCGCGCCGGTTAGCGAAGTAAAAAAAGAGTGTCAGTGGCAAATTTTATCTCGAGGAAAAGACGGTTCTCTTTTTTCCTTTTCGGTAAAAGACTGGGGAGAGGGAGTCTCCCATCTTTCTCTTTTAGGAGACCATCAGGTAACTAATCTTCTTACTGCCCTTTTAACTGCTCGGGAGTGGGGATTGCCTTTTGACCAGGAGAAGCTGAGCAAAGCACTGAAGGATCTCTACTGGCCAGGTAGGGTTCAAGTTATCTCTCCTGAGCCTTTAGTGGTATTTGATGTAGCTCACAATCAAGCCTCTTTTTCTCAATTAATTAACACTCTCCGGAATTTTTTGGGAGTAGAAAAGGCGGTATTTTTACTCGGTCTTTTAGAAGGGAAGGACTATCCAGGTATAGCTCGGGAATTAAGAGGTTTTGCTCCTTATGTCTTTTTGACTTTACCCCTAAATCCCAAAGCTCTCCTTCCTCAGGTGATATCACCTTACTTAGAAGAAGAGGGCATAAAAGTGGAAATAGTTAAAGACTCTTTTTTAGCTCGTGACCTGGCTTTTCAGTATGCTCAAGAGCAGAAGTTACCTTTAGTGGTGGCTGGTTCTTTTTACCTCGCTCCACTTTTTGCTCACCAATTACTTTTACCCCCAGAGGAGGAAAAAGCTTATGTTAATAGTAGCAGAAAGAATTAACGCCACTCGGAAACCTATTCGAGAAGCTTTAGAGAGGAAAGATGAGGCTTTTTTTATTCAGGAAGCTAAAAAGCAGGAAGCAGCGGGAGCTCATTTTATAGATGTAAATGCCGGAACTGAAGCCAGCCAGGAAATAGAAAACCTGCCCTGGCTCGTGGAATTAATCCAGGATGAGGTAAGTATCCCTCTTTCTCTGGATTCGGCTAATGACCAGGCGTTAGCTCGAGCTCTCCAGGTTTATAATAAAAAAGAGGTGATGATTAATTCTTTCACTGCTGAAGAGGAAAGAATAAAAGCAATTTTACCTTTAGCCAAAGATTATAACGCTTTGGTAGTAGGTTTGGCTATGGGGAAGGGAGGAATTCCCCAAACTGTAGAAGACCGCATAAAATTGGTAGATGAGCTGGTAGAAGCAGTGGATTATTATAAAATTGAAAAGGATAAACTTCTGGTAGACCCTTTAGTAGTGCCTATTGGCACTGACCACTATCAAGGGAAAGTTTTTCTGGAGACAGTGAAGGCGGTGAAAGAAAAATATAATGAGGTTCGAACTATTTGCGGTCTCAGTAACATCTCTTATGGCATGCCCAATCGAAAGTTATTGAACCGCACCTTTCTGGTTTTAGCTCTGGGCTATGGTTTGGATGCTTCTATCATGGACCCTTTAGACCAGGAGATGATGAGTGGCTTGTATGCGGCTTTAGCCCTTTTGGGTTATGATGAATTTTGTATGAACTATTTATCGGCTTATCGATCAGGTAAATTAGGAAGTTAAACTGGTATTAAAATTTATTCTCCTTTTAATAAAAAAGCTGGAGGTATGGTATTTTGTTTAAATTAGTTTTGGCTGCTATTTTGTTGGCTATTTTAGCTTTTCCTGCCTTGGCTAGTGAAGACGTAATTCTGGATTATGCTCTATGTGTGGGATTGGATCAGGATGGAATGCCTCTTGAGCGCCGAGATATATTTATTGTTGAAGAAGAAAAAATACTTTGCTGGGTATTTATTAGTGAAGTCCACAAGGGAGATGAGTTACGCTGGGAGTTTCAACCCTCACAGGGAGAAGTATATGAAAGCATTTTAATAGTGGAAGAGGATAAGCAATATGTAGGTGCTACTGGGGAGTTACCCCTTGTTACTTATCATAATACTATCTCTCCTGGGGAATGGAAAGTAACTTTTTATCTCAATGGAGAGAAGTATCTGGAACTTCCTTTTACTCTCTTACAAAGTGATATTAAAGAAAGCGAAACTTTAGAGGAAGCTATTCAGAGAACCATTGCCGTTGTTAGAAAACTGGGATATGAAGTTCTGGATTTAAATATTGATGATAGCAATCAAGCTTATTTAAGAATGAATATGGTGGCTTCTACCCTTGACCAGCGAGTGTGGAACCAGATTGGTATAGGGTTTGAATCCTTACAAAGGATTTTCCCCCAGGTATCCTGGTTCCTGGTTCAGCTTATATTAAATGACGAGTATGTGTTGAGTTTTCAAGTAAGAGCTTATGATTTTGATATGTGGAGAAAAGGTAACCTTAATACTGATGAGTTCTGGAAGAAAAAGGTGCGTCGTTACGTTTATGATTTAAAGAATAAGGAAGAGATTCAGGATGTGTCTTCCTTTTATCTGGAGAAGTTTGAGGTAATATATTGAGAAGGTGAGTTTCAATGAGGGAGGTATTTAGCAAATTTTCACCGAGAGACTTTCAATTTCTGGCTGATTTAGTAGGAGAAAATAGGGATAAATCCTATTTTATCGATCTGGTAACTAAAGACCCTGATTCTTTAGACCTGGTACTGGAAGAAGAGGAAATTTTTAAGAAAGCAGCCCAACAGAAGGAAAATGTTTTTGTCCGTATCAGCCCTTATCTCTATTTTGAGCTTCTTCTCCGTCAGGCTATCCGGGACATAAAAAGAGATACCTATACACTGGAGCGAGTAGGTTACAAAACTCGAGTGCCGGTTTTCGACAGCCAAAAAGTTTTAGAGATTCTCTCCCGGGATGAAATCAGGGACTATCTGGTAGAGCTATTAGTTTCTTTTATCCGGGTTAATCAATTTACTGTTTACTTTAGGCGAGGCAAAGGCATTTATTATAAAAAAGTTTTGTCCGATATGGATTTTGACCTTCTGGTAGAAATGAGCGAAATAGTAGATGAACCTTATCGCTTTGTTTTCCTGAAACGAGCAGGAGATCTGGCTTTATTCTTAAGTGGTATATTCCCCGAACAACTTTTCGGGGAGCAATCTTATTCTTTAGCCAGAAATAAACGATCAATTCCCTGGGCTAATAAAGAGGAAGACCTGGAGAAAAAAGGAAGCGAGTTGTATCGCAAAGCCAGTGAAAGTGAAGTAGCTAAGGAAAAAGAACTGAGCTCCATACTGACTATGATGGCTGATAATTTTACTTTCACTAAAAAACCTCTTAATGTTATGGCGGATCGATATTTATACCTCAGAAAACACGACATCTTTCCCTTTATTGATAACCAGAACTGATTCTTTAAATAAGGTTTGTTTCTTATTTTGCAATATAGTTAGCCACAAAATTTATGATGATATTTCTCATTTATAGAGAGGGTCTCTTTTCTAAGGGTTATAGAGGGCGAAAAGGTTCTAGCTGAAGTAATACTCTGAAGGGGCTTCAACCACCGTTTATAATATACAACATTGTTATTTCTGTCTGCTTCCGTGATGAAAGAAGATTATGCCTAACTTTGTTGCAACACCGAAAGAGCACAGGGTCGTTGTTTAACAGAGTTATAATCAAAAGTTGTGTATGGCCAAATGAAAACAGGTGGCG
>DAOSVE010000154.1:0-2359 GCA_035593465.1 Candidatus Atribacteria bacterium
TTCCTTTTCAATATTCAGAAGCTCCTGTACAGGTTCATTGAGGGCTTTAGCGTCATCAGCTTCTAGCTGAAACACGGGAATGACTTTCTTATGATTAAACTCTTCGAGACGCTGAGGAGTGACTTCTGAAGAAAGGAAGCGGTCCATATTATCGAGAAGGCTAAAAAAACCAACTATTTCAGATGAAAAAGCAGGAAGAACCAGTATAAGTAAAAATGTTGTAAAGAAAATGTTCAAAAAACAGAATCGTCTCATTAGGCTAACCTACAAACTATATTGATTTTCTTCATTGTATAAAAGCTTTCTTGCTATGTCAATGCGCCGAGAGGCTGTTTAAAAAATCCCTAATATTTTTGGGGAATACAATTTCTTTATATACTCAGAAGTATGTTTACCCTTCCAGGCTCTGAGCTACCCTTTTGTAACTCTTCTTTTGTCAATCGTGAGCCTCACATTTCCGTATGACGTGGCAATCCCGAGTTTCTAGCCCAATTTAATTTACCTTCTAGTATTTATTAAAGATTCAGAAACAGATCGCCACAACCGGCAAAAACCGCCGTGCTCGCGATGACGGTTCAATTACCATGGGTTTTGCGGTCAACTATATTTCCCCTCTATAATAAAGAGGAACTATCTTTTAAGAAAGACCGTAATATTAAGCAGGAATTTCTCTCGGAGAGGTAAAAAGATTGAAGAGGACTGGACTATTAAACCGAGGAAAAAGATTAGCTCATTTTTATCTGTTTCATTATCTCCGTTTTTATTCTCGGAGGTTTCGTCCCCAGGATAATATTAGAAGAGAAGAAATCGAAAAAGGTTTACAGGCAGTAGTCAAAGATGGCTTAGCCAGTCAAGCTATGTCCACTTTGACCGGGGGAGCATTTCTGGTAGACTTTGCCCTGCTTCTCGGGGCTTCCAATTTCTTCATCGGAGTTTTAGCTGCTATTCCCGCCCTTACCCAGTTGATACAGATTCCTGCTACTTTTTTAGTAGAAAAAACCCGCAGAAGAAAGCTGATTGTAGCAGGAGGAGCATTTGCCAGTCGTATATTTCTTTTGCTTTTCGCCCTCATTCCTTTTTTATTTTCTCCTCCCCGGAGGATTACAGCTCTATCTCTCACTATTCTCTTTCATGCAGCTTGTAACTCTCTGGTTTCCTGTAGCTGGTCTTCCTGGATGCGAGATTTTATTCCTGAAAATATTTTAGGGAGTTTCTTCTCCCGCCGTATGGCTCTTTCTTATTCTTTAGGAGCAACCCTGGGCCTTGCAGGAGCTTTTTATCTGGATTTCTGGAAACGTTCTTTTTCTAACCCTCTCACTGGCTATTCCCTTCTCTTTTTAGGAGGAGTGGTAGCAGGCTTTTTCAGTTTTTACTATCTAACTCTTCCTCCTGAACCTCGCTCAGGAGGAGAAGGAAAAGCGATTGGTTTTGCTCAGCTATTTCTTTCTCCTCTTAAAGACCAGAATTTTCGTAATTTGCTCTTTTTCTCTGGCTCCTGGCATTTTGCTTATAACTTAGCCACTCCTTTTTTCACCGTTTATCTCTTGCGGCGCTTAGAATATAATATGATTACAGTTATCATCTTATCCACCATAAGCCAGGTTATGAGCATCTTATTCTTCCGGTGGTGGGGTAGTATTGCTGACCATTTCTCCAACAAATCTGTTCTTTTAGTTAGCAGTCCCATATTTCTGGCTTCTCTATTTTTGTGGACTTTCACTACTCTACCAGAAAAACATACTTTCACCCTGCCGTTGCTCGTCATCATCCACATTTTGCTGGGAGTTTCCACTGCCGGCATCCTCTTAGCTACCGGAAACATAGGTATGAAATTAGCTCCTCGGGGACAAGCCACCCCGTATCTAGCCACTTATAACCTGGTTAACTCTCTATCACTGGGCATCGCTCCTCTTTTGGGAGGAAAGTTAGCTGACTTTTTTGCCCAGCGAGAGCTATCTTTATCCCTCCGCTGGATAAGCCCTGCAGGCGAGCGCTATTTCGAAACCCTCTCCTTTGAACACTGGGATTTTCTGTTCTTCTTCTCTCTCTTAATCGGGATATACGCTCTTCATCGTTTGACTTTTGTTAAAGAAGTAGGAGAAAAAAAGGTGGCCATAGGAGAACTGGCAACCGAAATAGGAAGAACAGTTCATAACATTTCTTCAGCTGGGGGGATTTTTCTAATAGAAACCTTTCGTTTTCCTCTCCGCAGAAAAGAAAAAAAGAAAAAGATATATCTTTATTAAAAAATTTTAAACTTACCTTAATCCTCGCTTAAACCTCCGGTGTTTTAATGAGAACAAATCTTAAAAAGACTGGAGGTAGTAGAATGAAAAGAAATTGGTGGATTTTGCCTTTA
>DAOSVE010000155.1:0-2334 GCA_035593465.1 Candidatus Atribacteria bacterium
CTGCAGACGGTAAGTGGAAGTTTTTCTTTGTGGAGAGGCTTTACCGGCTGGCATACCGAGAAATAGAAGAGGATGGAAAAGTTAGCCAAAAAATGGTAATCGTGAATACTCAAACCAACGAACCCCTTATTGAAGACAAAGGTTCCTTCTATGATATAGATGAAAATGGCAACCAGGTATTTTTAATCGGATACAGTACCTGGACAGGACTGGAAAATTTCCTTCGAATATTTAACGACCCAAGGATTTCTGGTCCTTTCATGAGTATATTTGTCTGGACTATTATGTGGTCTTTATTCAGCGTGCTTTTCTCCTTTCTTCTGGGATTAGCATTTGCCTCAGTGTTAAACAATGAAAAATTAAGAGGAAGAAACATTTATCGAACTCTTCTTATAATTCCCTGGGCTGTTCCCTATTTTATCTCCGTTTTAACCTGGAAAAATGGAATATTCAATGAAACATATGGAATACTCAATAAAATAATACTCCCTTTTTTAGGTCTTGACTCCATTAAATGGTTTAATGACCAGTACTGGGCAAAATTGGCATGCATCATTGTAAATACCTGGCTCACTTTCCCATATATGATGACCATTTCTTTAGGGGCTTTGCAATCCATCCCTGATGAACTTTACGAAGTGGCAGCTATGGACGGAGCTGGAAAATGGCATAATTTCCGATACATAACTTTCCCGCTACTTTTGACAGTTGTGGCACCCTTGCTCATAAGCAGCTTTGCTTTTACCTTTAACAACTTTACTCTCATATATTTACTGAATTCAGGTGGCCCTCCTATGGTTGGCGCCACCACCCCTGCCGGTCACACTGACATTTTAATTTCCTACGTGTATAAGCTGGCCTTTGAAGGAAGAGGACAGGAATTTGGCTTTGCCAGCGCTATTTCTGTCATTATATTCGTACTGGTAGGAGGCATAAGCCTCCTGAATTTCAAGATTTCGGGAGCTTTCGAAGAGATAAGGAATGAATAGACAATGATAGAAAGGGGAAGACCTCTTTTAACTCATATAATTCTCTGGATTCTCATACCGGTGATTCTTTTCCCCATCATCTGGATAGTCTCTACTTCTATAAGAAGAGATGAGGCTGTTTTTTCCACCAAACTTTTCTCCTCCCGAGTGAGCTTGCAGAACTACCGAGACCTGATAGCTCCAGAAAAGAACATGCCTGCTCTGGTACAAGAAATGCAGAATCTGATTTTAAGGGCTTCTCCATACGATAGCTGGAAAGAGGAAAGGCTAAAAGAGGCTGTGCTTGAAGATATAAAAGCTTTCAAGGGTTATTTGCAAGAAACCCGGGATAGATATGAAAGAGCTCAAAGTTCTTTTGATAACATAAATTTAGCGCTTTCTTCCCGCAGCAAGAACATAAAAGAAGAGGTTCTTTCATCCCTTCGAGAGTTAAAAGAATACCTGGAGAAAAACATTTCCTCTCAGGGATTAAACGAAGAAAGCTCAAAAGTGGTGCTTTATCAACTTCTCTACCCTGAAAGTTATAACTCAAAATTATTCACTTATCTAAAAGAAGACCTGGAAAAAGTTTCCGGTTACCATATTAACTCACCCGAGGATTATGAAAAAGCCTTCTCTGTGCTGGAAAAAACTTACCAGATGTCTCTGGGCAGCCTAAAAACTGAATTAGCTCAATTAGAAGAAAAGTTAGAGGAAAATTCCAGAAACTACAGCATGGTAAGAGCAGAGTATGAGAAGATAGAGGAAGAAATCCTCTCTATAAACCAGATTCTAAATTCAGAGGTCCAACTGGAGACAACTTCCATTTTAGAAGAATTGAAAGCTGCAGAAACCACGAGGGGTGCAGAAAAGAAACTCGTATCCCTCTCCAAAGACGCCTCTCTTAGCGCTTCTGTCCCTCAGCCATTAAAAACATTACCTCTAGTGATAGAAAATTTGAGCAAATATCCTGACTTTTATGAGCTAAGTGATGATTGGAGAGAAATTTCCCTTTATCTTACCAACTATGAAGAAACCGCAGAGGGCAATTTAGCTTCACTATACCCGATTCTGGAGGATTTATACATAAAAATACTCTCTCTCCTCAGCGGACTGGAAAAAAATATAAACGACCTTCAAGAAACAGAAAAAACCCTCATTGCTTTCAAGGAGGAAAATACTCTCCTTAAAAACCAGCAGGAGCTCCTCGGGGAGGAGATAAAAAAAGTAGAAGAAACTCTTATTTTGGCTACCAAAGCTGAGCAGGTGCAGATATTCATCAAAAAGATAGAGGAACAAATAGCAGATATAGAAGAAGCTACAAACTTCGAGGAGCTCATAAATTACTGTGCATCCATCGCCAAGG
>DAOSVE010000156.1:0-2313 GCA_035593465.1 Candidatus Atribacteria bacterium
TCTATTTCTAACCATACCAGATCCGTGTGGATTCTTTTTTCCCAGTTTTTATCCCGCTTTTTTTCTCTTCTCACTCCTCCATTCCAAAAAAGGAGATGAGAAGTTTCTCTCCCCACTCTAATCTATTACCTTTTCCTCTATCTCTTTTTTAAGATTTTTCAATAATTCATCCAGCGCGAAAGAACCCAGGTCTCCCTTCTTACGTTTTCGGATGGAGAGTGTCCGATTTTCCATTTCCCGGTCTCCCACGATAGCAAGATAGGGAACTTTTTCCATCTCCGCTTTTCTGATTTTAGCTCCCAAAGTGGCATTTTCGTCATTAACTTCTACTCTTATTTCTTCACTGAAAAGGAGGTCTTTTATTTCCCGGGCATAATCAAGATGTCTTTCAGCAATAGGCAAAATTACCACTTGCACTGGTGCTAACCACAGAGGGAAAGCTCCGGCAAATTGCTCGATTAAAATACCTAAAAACCGTTCAACACTTCCTAAAACCGTTCGGTGAAGCATCACTGGCCGGTGGCGATCTCCATCTTCGCCAATGTAGTAAAGGTCAAATTTTTCAGGCATAGCAAAATCTAATTGAATAGTTCCACACTGCCATCTTCTCCCCAAGCAATCACGGAGATGAAAATCAATTTTCGGCCCGTAAAAAGCTCCCTCTCCCGGGTTAATTCGATAGTCGATTTTCAGCTCCTTCAAAGCTTCCTCTAGCGACCGTGTGGCCAGCTCCCACATTTCATCAGAGCCCATAGAATTTTCGGGACGAGTGCTCAATTCTATTTCGTAGCTAAAGCCAAACAAACGGTAAAAATAATCAGCAAGGTCGATGACCCCTATAATTTCCTGTTTTATCTGATGAGTCTCCATAAAAATATGGGCATCATCTTGAGTAAAACAACGAACCCTCATTAACCCATGCAAAACCCCGGAAAGTTCATGGCGATGAACTAACCCCAATTCTGCCCACCGGAGAGGTAGTTCTCGATAACTATGAAGCTGGCTCTTAAAAATCAAAATCCCACCCGGACAGTTCATGGGCTTTATGGCAAAATCCCGGTCATCAATTTTAGTAAAATACATGTTATCTCGATAATGCTCCCAATGGCCAGATTGTTCCCAGAGAGCCCGGTCTAAAATCATAGGAGTTTTTACTTCCTGATAACCTCGTCTCAGGTGTTCCCTACGCCACAAATCTAAAAGAGTATTAATAACTACCATCCCTTTGGGATGAAAGAAGGGAAAGCCCGGTCCCTCTTCGTGTAAGCTAAACAAATCCAGCTCTTTACCTAAACGGCGATGGTCCCTCTTTTTGGCTTCCTCTCTTTGAGTCAGAAATGCTTGTAATTTTTCTTCCGAATCAAAGGAGATTCCATATATCCGCTGTAGCATAGGGTTATCTTCTTTTCCTCGCCAGTAAGCTCCTGAAACACTCAAAAGCTTAAAGGCTTTGATGTAACCAGTAGAAGGAACATGTGGCCCCCGACAGAGGTCTAAAAATTCTCCCTCTTCATAAATACTCACCGTATCTTCTTCTATCTCTTTTAAAATTTCTAATTTGTAAGTTTCTCCTCTTTCAGCAAATATCTTCTGTGCTTCTTCTCGGGAGATTTCTCTTCGCTTGAAAGGCAGGTCTGCTTGAATGATTTTTCTCATTTCTTCTTCTATTTTTTCTAAATCTTCATCAGTCAAGGAACGAGGGAGGTCAAAATCGTAGTAAAAACCTTCTTCAATAGCTGGACCAATGGCCAATTTAGCCTCAGGGAACAACCTTTTCACTGCCTGAGCCATAATATGAGAAGTGCTGTGCCAGTAAACTTCTCTACCTGCTTCATCTTCAAAGGAGAGATATTTTTTTATTTTCTCCTCTTCCCCTATATCGACCAGACGCCCATCTTCCGCAACCGCAGCTACAGCTTCTCTAGAATTTACGTTCATAATCTTTCCTCCTCAGATAATACATAACAACATTCTTTTTAATAGAAATAATATAATATGAGAGTAGACAACTAATTACCTAAAGAGTGCCACTTTCCCCCTGCTTACTCTCTTTGCCTCACCCTGTGTTCTCTAGTTAATGGGGTATGATGGCTACACTCTAATATATTACCACATTACTGAGAAATCGGGGATATAATAAAGAGATTGTTTTAATACCCTGGTGTCGTGACTAATCCCGAGTTTTTAATGTGATAGATGCATCCAAAAATGATGGATAAAGGAGCAACATACTAAATCAATTTTAAATCTGAAAGCCCAATTTAACTATTTACGACCTGAAAAGTAGTTCCTATGAATGTGTTTTCTTACCAG
>DAOSVE010000157.1:0-2308 GCA_035593465.1 Candidatus Atribacteria bacterium
GAGTTTTACAGTTAACTATAATAAAATAAAACATTCTGGATCGTATTTGATAATACCCATAAAGGAGGTGGCAAATATGGCAGTAGCAGTGATTATGGCAGGTGGTAGAGGCGAAAGATTGTGGCCCCTAAGCCGTAGCTCCCGTCCTAAACAATTTATTTCCTGGAAAAGACATAGTTTTTTCAGAGCTACAGTAGACCGGGTAAAGCCTATAGTTGGAGTAGAAAATATTTATGTAGTAACCCAGAAAAAATACCGGGAATTAATCTTAAAGCAGGCTCCTCTTATTCCTCCTTCTAACATTATAGTAGAACCTCAGGGTAAAAACACCGCTCCTTGCATTGGACTCGCAGCGGTTATCATTAGTGCTTTAAAAAATCCGGAGGAAATTATGATAATTCTCCCTGCTGACCACTTTATAGGAGATGAAGAGGCTTTCCAGAAATTAATTCGTTTTGCTTGTCGTGTGGCAAATGATAATTTCTTGGTCACCTTAGGTATCACTCCCCTTTATCCTCATACTGGTTACGGATATATTCACTATGGAGATTCTTATTACAAAGAAGAAATAGAAGCATTTAAAGTTTTAAAATTTACTGAGAAACCAGACCTTGAAACTGCCAGAAAATACCTGAAAGAAGGAAGATATTTGTGGAACAGTGGGATATTTATATGGAAAGCCAGAGTTATTTTAGAAGAGATGAGAAAATATATGCCTGATTTATATCAAGGGCTTATGAAGATAAAAGAAAGCATAGGCACTCCTCAAGAAAAAGAAGTGATGAGTGAAGTCTTCAAAAACTTAGAGAATATCTCCATAGATTATGGAATAATGGAAAAAACTGACCGGGCTTTGGTAATCCCCGCTGATATAAAGTGGAGCGATGTAGGCTCTTGGGCAGCTTTAGAAGAAATCTTAAAAAAAGACCAGCAAGGAAACATCGTTTTTAATAAACACTTAGGAATTGATACTCAAAATTGTATTATCTGGACCAAAAAGCCCGTGGTTACTCTGGGAATAAAAAATTTAGTAGTAGTAGAAACCGATGACGTAATTTTCCTTATGCCCAAAAGTCATAGCCAAAGAGTGAGATTGGTAATTGAAGCTTTAAAAGAAGAAGAGGAATTTAAAAAACTCCTCTAATTTCTTCCTCACTTTTTATTGTACAGGACTATCTTTAAGATACTCTAAGACTTCCTGATAATTACCAATGGCCAGTCCTACATATTTGTCAGCAGCTCCATAATAAAGTAATATTTCATTTTTTTCCTTGTTTACTATAGCTCCAGAGGGGAAAACGACGCCAGGGACATCTCCTAACCACTCAAAAGACTCCTTAGGACTAAGTAACCAGTTGCTGGTTCGGTAAATTACTTTGGTAGGGTCTTCTAAATCTAAAAGGGCTGCTCCCATCCGATAGAGGCTACCTGAAGTAGTATCTCTTACTCCGTGGTAAAAAATAAGCCAACCCTCAGGAGTCTCAATAGGTTGAGCACCGAGCCCTACTCGGCGTTGGTCCCACCATCCTCCTCGAGTAGGAATAAGAATTTGATGATCCCCCCAATGTCGGAGATCCGGAGAGAAAGAAATCCAGATATGCGCCTCTCCTCTAATGATAGGACGGTGAATTAAAGCATAACGGGGCGAAGATGAACCAACTTTAAATTTTCGGGGAAAAAGGGAAGCATCTTTATCTTCGGGGGGAAGAAGCTCTCCTTTTTTTTCAAAATGTTTAAAATCATCAGTAAGAGCTAAAGAAACCACCGGGCCTCCTTTACTAAAGGAGACATAAGTAACAGCATATTGTTTTTCCTCTTCTAAAAAAACAATACGGGGGTCTTCTATCCCCCACTGCTCCTCGTGGACATAAGCCTCAGGGAAAAGACATGGTTCTTTTTCTATAACCCAATCGTCTTTGCCGTTATCACTTGTAGCTATGGTAAGATGCGAAAATCCCCGGCAATCTTCTACCCGGACAAGAAGAAGAACTTTATCCTGGAAAATACAAGCTCCAGGGTTAAAAGTAGAATTAACCTCATAAGGCCAATCTTCAGGTTGTAAAATAGGATTTTTCTCATAGCGACGGAAAAGGGAGGATTCTTTCTCTCGATAAAGAAAATTGCATAATTCTTCCTTGGACATCTCGTTCTCCTTTCGGTCTAATTTTCTTATATTATATTATAACCTGACTTTGACAGCTATAATTTATAGTTAACCGCAAAATCCATTTTAATGACTATGAGGAGGCAAGCGCCCTCATAACCCCGAACTATAAAGGGACGTTGCCCCCTTATAATCCCCCAAAAA
>DAOSVE010000026.1:0-17814 GCA_035593465.1 Candidatus Atribacteria bacterium
TCACCCCTTATTCACTTTTCAATGTGCGATTCATGTAGGTAAAAGAATATTTTAATGGTACCTTACAATCAAGTCAAGATTCTTCCCTATACCATGCTTCCTCTATCACTTCCCAGGAAAAACCCCGACGAAGAAGACGGTTATTAATGTCTTCTTTTTCTTTCCCCTCCCCTAACCATTCTTTAATTAATCCTCGAGCATCTCCTACCTCTTCTTCCCGGGGGAAAAATTCTCGTAGAGACTCAAGCAGCTCACGAGAGATACCTCTCCTGCGCAACTCATCCTTCATGGTCTGTAAACCCCGGGGGTTCAGTTTTCTTCTTGCCTCTATATAAACTTTTACAAATTCTTCATCATCTAAGTAGCCGCGTTCTTCCAAAAACTGAACCGTTTTTTCTATCTCATCTTTCAGGAAACCATCTCGGGTTAATTTCCGAGAAAGTTCATCCCGGGTATACATTTTCCGATTGAGATAGCGAAAACTTTGTTGGACTATGTCTTTCACGAATTAAAAGCAACTGAAGGGTTAACCCCCATCTGAGAAAGAGCAGCGGAGAGAATTTCTTTTGCTATTTCGGGGTTCTCTTTCAAGAATTGCCGGGCGTTATCTCTACCCTGACCTAAACGATATTCCCCAAAAGAAAACCAGCTGCCTGACTTTTTTATCACTCCTGTTGTATCTCCCAGATTCAATATTTCTCCTTCTCGGGATATGCCCTCACCATAAATCAATTCTAATTCCGCCTCTTTAAATGGAGAGGCTACTTTGTTTTTAACCACTTTCACTCTGGTTAGAGCCCCTATTATTTCTTCTCCTGACCTCAGATAATCTCTTCTTCTCACGTCTAACCGGACACTGGCATAAAATTTGAGAGCTCTCCCTCCCGGAGTAGTCTCCGAAGGTCCATAAGTCATACCAATTTTTTCTCGGAGTTGGTTAACGAAAATAGCCACAGTTTTAGTCTTGCTGATATAGGCAGTCAATCTTCTCAAAGCTTGAGACATCAACCGAGCCTGCAGGCCAATGTAAGAGTCAGACATGCCTCCTTCTAACTCCATTTGAGGAACTAAAGCAGCCACCGAATCAAGCACCACTATATCCACTCCCCCGGTGCGCACCAAGGCATCTACTATATCTAAAGCCTCTTCTGCGCTTCCAGGCTGAGAAATCAGCAGTTTGTCAATCTGGATCCCAATTCTACTTGCGTAACTAGGGTCTAAGGCATGTTCTGTATCCACAAAAGCGGCAATACCACCTTGCTTTTGAGCTTCAGCAATGGCATGCAAAGCAATGGTAGTTTTACCCGAAGCTTCAGGACCAAAAATTTCCACCACTCTTCCTCGAGGAAACCCTCCCACCCCCAGAGCGATGTTGAGAAGAACTGAGCCAGTCTTTATTACCTCTACATCAGCAGTTAAAACATCTTGAGACAGATACATAATGGCACCTTTGCCATATTTTCTTTCTATAGAGCTTATAGCCTGGTTAATCACATCTTCTCTCAAATCCCTAGACTTTTTTTCCTCACTCATTTTTCTTCACCTCTTCCAAACTAAAAGCACCTAATTCCTGATAAACTGAACCTCGAGGGGTTAAGGTACTTTGATAAAAAACCAGTTTTTTAATCTCGGTAGAAAATCTAATATTCTCTACCTCCAGAGAAGGAAGAGTAAAAGGAGAGCGAAAGCGAGCCAGAGTAATGTGAGGAGAAAACTCTCTATCTTCCCTTTCCCATCCCCTGCTAACTATTTCCTCTTCAACTTCTTCTCTTATATTTTTAATCTTTTCCTCTCCCTCCTGGTCTACTCCTATCCATATCACTCGAGCCCGATGAAGAGAAGGGAAGGCTCCCCACCTCTCTAAAGTTACAGGGAAGGCTGTAAATTTGCTACTTACCTCTTTTAGTATTCTATTCATTTCCTCCACCCCACCAGAAGGAAAAGCGGAGAAAAAGTGGAGCGTAAGATGGAGTTGCTCTCTTTTAACCCATTTTGCTTGAGGGTAAAGTTTTTTTTCTTGGTTAATTAACTCTTCCAGAAAGTCCTGAGCCTCCGGTAAAAAATCTAAAGCTACAAAACTTCTAATGGTAACTGAACTCATGACCAAATTTCTCCTTTAAATACTGAAAAACCATCACCAGAGCAGATTGAGAAGCAAATCTTTTATTCATCAGTCTATCCCCTGAAAAATGGAATTTCTGTACTCTAACACCTTCCTCACTCGATAAGGCAATGTAGGTCAGGCCTACTGGCTTTTCTTTGCTTCCTCCTCCTGGACCTGCAATACCGGTAATCCCGAGACCTAAGTCTACTTTTGTCCTCTGGCGTACCCCGCGAGCTAAAAATTGAGCAGTTTCTTCACTCACTGCTCCTTTTTCCTTTAAAATTTCCTCTGGAACGCTCAGATCCTCTTTCTTAGCCTCGTTACTATAGACCACATATCCTCGCTCAAAATATTGAGAGCTACCCGCTATATCGGTTATTCGATTAGCTACCAGACCTCCGGTGCACGACTCTGCCAACCCTAATTTTAAGCCTTTTTCCTTCATCACATTACCTACCGCTTCTTCCAAAGTATTACCATAAGGACTGAAGAAAAATTTATCCAGGTGATGAGCTACCTCATCTAAAAAAAGAAGGGCGGATTCCTTTTCCTCTGGAGAAAATTTAGAGCTATAGACATAGAGCCACACCTCTCCATAGTTGGGAAGAAAAGCTAAATTAAAAGAAGAGGGTAAATGAGAGAGAAACGGCTCTATCTCTTTAGCCAGATTAGATTCTCCAATCCCGCAAAATTTGAAGATAGGAGAACGATAAAAATATTCCTCTTCTTGAGGAAGGTCTTTCTCTATCAGGCTCCAGAAAAACTCTGCTTCCCGGGGAACACCGGGTATGACAAAAATGCTTTTTCCATCCACTTCTAACTTAAAACCGGGAGCAGTTCCCCGCTCATTATAAAGTATTTCTGCCCCTTGAGGGATAAAAGCCTGCCTTTTATTATTCTCAGGAGGTTCAGTATTCCTCAGCTCCCGATAGAAAAACTGAATTCTATCCCAGGCTTCAGAGCTAAAAACTAAACCTCTACCAAAAGTTTGAGCTACTGCTTCCCGGGTCAGGTCATCTTCAGTAGGGCCTAGGCCTCCTGATACAATTACCAGTTTCACTTCTTCTTCTCTCATGAGAAATTGTAAAGCATTCACTATTTTTTCTATCTGGTCAGGCACAAAAAGAATAAATTGAGGCAATACCCCTTTATCTACCAATTTCTGAGCCAGAAAGTAAGCATTGTAATCCCTGACCAACCCGGTCAACAGTTCTGTCCCTATGCCAAGAATAGCAGCTTTCAAATTCTTTCTCCTTTCAATTCATAGCTACTACTTTCAGTAACTTTAACTTTTACTATCTCTCCTCTTTTTAACTTACTTTTCCGGGAGCTAAAGCTTATCTTGCCATCTACTTCCGGAGCGTCTCCGTAAGTCCTTCCCCAACAATGATTAATTCCATTCTCTCTTTGAACTTCATCCACTATTACTTCCAATTCCCGACCCACTAAAGAACTATGAAACTCTCGCATCACTTTTTCTTGCGCTTTCATAAGTTCCTTGTAGCGCTCCTGTTTTACTTTCTCCTCCACTTTAGGGTAAAGGGAAGCTGAAGATACATCGGGTGATTCAGAATAGGTAAAAGCCCCCATTCGCTCAAAGCGAAAGTCTTCTACAAAACTCAGCAAGCGCTGAAAAGCTTCTTCGTCTTCCCCTGGAAAACCTACTAAAAAAGTAGTTCGCAAAAATATATCGGGGACACTTTCCCTCAATTTCTCCAATTTTTCCCTTATTTCTTCTATCGAGGAAGGACGCCTCATCCTTTGAAGAAGAGCAGAATCCACATGTTGAAGAGGGATATCAAGATATTTTACAATATGAGAAGAATCCCTCATCGCTTTTATAAATCCGCAATCCAGCCCTTCGGGAGAAAAATACAACAATCTCAACCATATTCCGGGGGGTAAAATTTCATCTAACCGACGAAGAAGAGGTGATAGCATCTTCCGATGATAGAGGTCTAATCCGTAAGAAGATAGGTCTTGAGCCACCAGGATTATTTCTTTAACTCCCTGAGCCACCAAATTAAGAGCTTCTTTTTCTATCGACTCCATAGTTCTACTCCGCAAAGAACCCCGGATGGAGGGTATTAGACAGAAACTGCACCGATGATTACAACCTTCAGCTATTTTGAGATAGGCATAGTGAGAAGGAGTAGAAAGTACTCTTTCTGTTTCGTGGTTGTAAACAAAAGGAGGGGAATCTAAAAAGCATTTCCCGGGAAATTTATCTTCCAGAACATCAACCAGGGAAGGAAAATCATTCACTCCTACCCAGTAATCTACTGCAGGATACACAAAACTTTTTTCTCTCCCCCAGCGTTGAGCATAACAACCCATAACCAGCAATTTTTTAGGAGGATAAGCTTCTTTTAGAAAAGATAATTTTTCAATCCATGCTTCAGTTTCCCGACAGGCTTCCTCAATAAAGGCACAAGTATTGAGTATCAATACCTGTGCTTCTTCTGGAGAAGAAAAAAAATTATATCCTCGAGAAAGCAAAGTTCCCAGAGCTACTTCAGCATCCACTAAGTTTTTATCACAACCTAAGCTAACAAAAGCAATTTTTTTCACGGCTCAAATACTTGGCGCGATGCTTCCTCTTTCTCACTGAGATAACCCCGGTCTTCCCCATTTACTGTTGCTTTAACTCCATTACCTCCTTTTGCTTCTACTTCTATAGGGTAATTGCTTTTTATCACATATTCTTTGTTGGGAACCAATATTCCAGAAAAAACTTCATTTCCTCCTGACCAGATTTCTGCCCAGGCCACTTTTTCAGGTAAAAGAGTAACGGTGAGAGAAAATTGAGGCCCAACTTCTGCAGAAGGAGAAGGAAAAATCTCTTCTGGCTCAATCGCCGATACTGGAGGATTAACTACTACTACTTCTCCCTCCTCTGGCAAATGATTAAAACTAAAGAAAATGAAAAGAAAAGCAAAAAACACAGCTAAAGAAATCAGAACCGCGAGAAGCCTTTTAAATAAAGTAGACCTGCTGTTCCTTCTATCTTTAGCTTCTCTAAGCCCTGGCTCTTCGGTTTTTTTCCAATCCAGACTTTTCCAATCCACAGGTTTTACTGAATAAACTTGATTGAAGAGAGAAACCATCTCTTCTTCATTCAACCCCAGAAAACGGCTGTAAATCTTCAAATATCCTAAAGCATAAGCTCTTCCTGGCAATTTATCCCAGTTTTCCTCTTCCAGAGCAGCAATATACCGAGAGGAAATATGTGTAGCTCCGCTTACCTCGTCATAGGTGAGCTTTTTTTCTTCTCTTTTTTCCCGCAAAATCTCTCCTAATTTAAGTTGTCCTTCCACCATTTTATCCCTCTCCCCTGGGAGTAATTACTTTTCGAGGTTTACTTCCTTCATAAGGACCAACAATTCCTTCTCTTTCCATTTGCTCAATCAGACGAGCTGCTCGATTAAACCCCACTCTCAGTCTTCTCTGTAAAAGAGAAGTGGAAGCTTTACCGTTTTCTATTACCACTCTAACTGCTTCCTGATAAAGCTCGTCGTCTTCTTCTCCTCCTCCCTCCCCTCTTTCTTCCCGAGGAACGTATTCCAGAGGATAGTAAATCTCTCCAGACTGATTCAGCCAGTATTCTACCAGCTTTTTAGTTTCTGCAGTACTGACAAAAGCTCCTTGCCCCCGGATGGGCTTACTCGCCCCCAGGGGAGCAAAAAGCAAATCTCCATTACCTAAGAGTTTCTCCGCTCCTGGACTATCCAGAATAGTCCGGGAATCCACCTGAGAAGAAACAGCAAAAGCCAGACGGGAAGGAAAGTTAGCTTTAATTAACCCGGTAATAACATCTACCGAAGGTCTTTGAGTAGCTACCACCAGATGCATTCCCACTGCCCGGGCTATCTGGGCTATACGGCACAAAGAATTTTCCACCTCTGCAGGAGCAGTCATCATCAGGTCAGCCAGCTCATCTATAACTATTACTACATAGGGAAGTTTTTCCTTTTCTTCTACCATCTGGTTATATTCCTCTATGTTACGAGCAGAAACTTCAGAAAGAAGCTCGTAACGGTTATCCATCTCCCGACACAGCCATTTGAGAAACCTTACCACCCATCGAGCATCAGAAATCACTGGAGCGCAAAGATGAGGAAGCCCGGAATAAAGAGAAAGCTCCACTCTTTTAGGGTCTACAAGCCCAATTCTCAAATCATTAGGAGTAGCCCGATAGAGAAAACTGGTCAAAATAGAATTGATGCACACACTTTTACCTGAGCCAGTAGCCCCGGCAATCAGGAGATGGGGTGCCTCTCGCAAATCCCATATCAGAGGCCTACCACTCACATCTCTACCTAAGGCAATGGTGAGAGGGGATTCATTCTTTTTAAATTCTTCACTTTCAATCAAATCTCGTAAAGAAACAATTTCTTTATAACGGTTGGGAACTTCAATCCCTACTGCTGACCTTCCGGGGATGGGTGCTTCAATTCTCACTGCAGCAACAGCAAAAGCCAGGGCTAAATCGTTAGAAAGACTGGTAATTTTTTGCACTTTAATTCCTGGAGCAGGTTGAAACTCAAAACGAGTTATGGTGGGACCTACCTGGACGCTTATCACTTTTCCCAGCACGTTAAACTCAGCCAAAGTTTGTTCTAACTTATCTATTTCTTCCATTATCTCTTTTTTAGTTTTCTCTCCCCCCCGGGAAGGATAAACTTTTAAAAGCTGAGGGGAAGGAAGAGCCCAGGTGGTGGTGCTTTTTTTCTTTTTTGGAGAAGAAGTGGATTTCTTTTTGGTTTGAATTTCTTCCCTGGTTTCCAGTTCTAACGGAGCAAAAATCTCGTCCAGGACTTCCTCTGGACGAGGAGAGATAAATTCTTCTTTCTCCTGTACTTTCACTTTCCGGGAAGTCCTGGGTGGAGGAACTTCCCTTTGAGGAACTTCTCTTCTTGCTGAAAAGAGCTCCTCTCCTTTTCTCTTTAAGAAACGCCAGCCCTGAGAAAGCTGACGAAGCAACTTCCCCTCCCCTCCCAGATAAACAGCTAAAAAAGCCACAAAAAAGAGCGCCAGAAGACTACCGGTATCCCCGAGATAATAGACCAGATGACGGTAGAGAAATCCTCCGGCTATTCCAGCAAAATCTCCTCCGGGAAAGGAAAAACCCGCTTTTTCTGCTGCTCGCTGACTTAAAGTGAGGAAAACTACTATCCACAAGGAAAAACTGATTATCCGGCCCATAACTCGAAATTTAAGAGCAGGTTGAAAACAATAAACCTCATAGGCCAGATAACCTAAAAAAAAGGGGAGAATATAGGCACCCACTCCTAAAAAGCGAAAAAGGTAAAACCCGATTAACTCCCCTAATTGCCCTACATCAAAAGAAAAAACAATGAGCAAGCTATATATAGCAAAAAAACTCAGGAAGCAAACTACCAAAAGTTTCTTGTTCACTTTGCTTGACTCCGAAGGTATATTTACCTTTCTCTAGATCGATGTTTCGATTCTCTACCCCGGTTGCTTTTTTCTGAATTGTCATTATTATTTACTGCTTCTTTGTGGCTAAGAGCGATGCGCCCCATAGAGTCTATTCCCGTTACTTTTACCAGTACGTCATCTCCCACTTTGACAAAGTCTTCCACTTTTTTCCCTCTTTCCGAGGAAAACTGGGAAATATGACACAAGCCTTCTCTCCCCGGAAATATCTCTATAAAAGCTCCAAAGTCAGTTACTCTGGTAACTCGACCCAGATACACCTGACCTACTTCTACATCTTGAGTGATACTTCTAATCATGTTGATGGCTTTATTCATGCCTTCTTCAGTACGAGAAAAAACTATCACTTTCCCATCATCTTTGATATCAATAGTGGCTCCTGATTCTTCTACAATCTTCTTGATGACTTTTCCTCCCGGACCAATTAAGGCACCAATGCGGTCGGGGTTAATATCCAGAATTTCTATCCGGGGAGCATAAGGAGATACAGAACTCCGAGGTCGGTCTATCGCTCCATCCATGATATCCAGAATGTAAAATCGCCCTTCTTTAGCCTCTTCTAGAGCCTGCCCCAGTATTTCCCAGCTCAGACCTCTGTTCTTTACATCTAGCTGGATAGCGGTTATGCCGTTTCTGCTTCCTGCTACTTTAAAATCCATCTCTCCATAATGGTCCTCTGAGCCTAAAATATCTCGCAAGAGAAGATACTTTTCTTCCGATTTAACAAGACCTATGGATAAACCAGCACAAGAAGAACGAACCGGCACTCCAGCATCCATCAGCGACAAACTTCCTCCACAAACTGTAGCCATAGAAGAAGAACCATTAGATTCCAGAATTTCCGAAACCACTCTTATAGTATAAGGAAACTCTTCTTCAGGAGGAATAAAACACTCCAGGGCTCTCTCTGCCAGAGCTCCATGACCAATTTCTCTCCGTCCCGGACCTCGCATAGGCCGAACTTCTCCAGTACTATAAGGAGGAAAATTATAGTGCAACATGAACCTTTTGGCCTCTTCTTCCTGAAGAGCATCTACTTTTTGTTCCTCGCTTGAAGCCCCTAAAGTAGTAATAACCAGAGCCTGAGTTTGACCTCGAGTAAAGAGGCTGGAGCCATGAGTACGAGGTAGAAATCCTACTTCGCAACTGATAGGTCTTATTTCCTTGGGAGTCCGACCATCCTGCCTTCTTTCACTTTTCAAGATCAACTCTTTAACTTCCTCTCTCATGATTCGCTCCCAGGCCACGGTGAAAAGAGATAGGCTCTCAAATTTCTCCATCGCTTCTTCTTGAGCTTTTTTCATGAGGAGGCCTGCTTCCTTTTCCCGTTCGGTTTTCTCCGGGATAGTAATTGCCTCTCTAATAGAAGCACGATAATTATCTTCCAGCCAGAAAGAAAGATCCTTAAAATAAGGAGGAACAATTACTTCTCTTTTAGTTTTCCCTATTTGAGAGATGATGTCTTCTTGAGCTTTAATGACTTTAGTTATTTCTTGATAGCCCAGCATCATAGCCTGAGCTACCTGTGCTTCTTGTACCTCCAGCGCTCCAGCTTCAATCATGGTAATTCCCTCCGGAGAGCCTGCTATTATCATATCCAGTTTACTGGAGGATAACTCTTCTAAGTTGGGATTAATCACCAGCTCATCTCCCACTAAACCCATACGGCAGGCAGCTAAAGGCCCATCAAAGGGAATATCAGAAATCCCTAAAGCTAAGGAAGCACCCAAAATGGATATCGTATCAGGAGGATGAGTTTCATCCACTGAAAGAACAGTAACCACTACTTGGATATCATTGCGGAAAAGTTCGGGAAAAAGGGGCCTGATAGAACGATCTACCAGGCGGGCATTCAAAATAGCTCCCTGTCCCGGTCTACCTTCTCTTTTAAAGAACCCTCCGGGGATTTTGCCTGCAGCATAAAAACGTTCTTCAAACTCCACGAGAAGCGGTGTAAAATCAACTTCTTCCTTGGGCTCTTCTGTAGCAGTAGCGGTCACCAACACTACGGTGTCTCCATATCTGACTGTCACCGCTCCTCCAGCCTGCTTAGCCAATTTTCCTGTCTCTACTAATAAACTTTCTTTACCAAAACCAATTTCAAATTGCTTCGTTATATTAAACAACCTCCCTTTACTTTCTTAATCCTAATTTTTCTAAAACAGCATAATAACGGTCCACATGATATTTCTTCAAATAATTTAATAATCTCCTTCTCTGCCCTACCATCAAAAAGAGTCCCCGCCGAGAGTGAAAATCCTTAGGATGGGTTTTCAAATGCTCGGTGAGGTCTTTAATTCTCTCGGTAAGAATGGCAATCTGCACTTCAGGAGAGCCAGTATCTGCCTCATGAATTTTAAACTGTTCTATGATTTCTTGTTTTCTCTCTTTAGTTAAAGCCAAGTATTTACACCTCCCATTTATACTCCTTCAGTAGTTTATCACACCCTGACTACACTGTAAATAATAGATTGCCTAACCCCTTAAAGAAGCAATTTTCTTTCAGGAGAAAAAGCAAAAACTCTCAGTATTAGGTTATAAAACCAGATAAAAAAACCATCGGTTCCAACAAGCTTTAGCCTTTTCTCTCCCCGCTTTTCAGCGAGAAACTTCAGGATGGACTTCCACTCCTTAAAGCTTTGAGCTTCTCATCTTTCAAACAGAAGCTCTTTTTTCCATCCTCCGGCCTAGCTTCTCAGAACCGATGGCAATAATAGAATATCACCACTTTCAAAATTTGTCAATAGACCGCGTCAAGTATTGATAAAAAGCGTTAATTCTTGTATGATAAAATTATGTAGCACTTTTAACCGAGCTCATGATTGTGGGATAGTGTAATATTTTAAAAAGCAAAAGGTGGTTTTTATGGCATCATTAAAAGATAACACTCAAAACATATCATTTTTTTTAGAAGCTAAAACGCCTGCTGATATACGTAAAGCAATACTTAAATTAGCTTTACCAGCAATGCTTGAGTTTATGCTTATGATGTTAGTTCAGATGATAGATATGATACAGGTAGGCTCTCTAGGTCCCTGGGCCATTGCTGCAACCGGGTTAGCAGCTCAACCAATTATGCTAATTTTTTCAGTATTTAGCGCCCTGGTTGTCGGGACTACAGCTCTTGTCGCAAGAGCTGCGGGAGCCGGAGACCGTGAATATGCCTCTCGTGTAACCAGACAGTCTTTTGTAGTGGTGCTACTTATGGGAGTTATTGTAACCGCAGTAGGTATTCCCGCTTCTAGAACTATCATACGATTAATGGGTGCAGACGTTGATACAATTGACCCCGGAACAATTTATATGAAAATTGTAATGGCAGGAACAGTGTTTACTGTGGGCAACATGGTGTTGGCAGCTTCTTTAAGAGGCGTGGGCGATATGATAACACCCATGATTTCAAACATTGTGGCAAATGGCGTCAATATATTTATGAACTGGGTATTGATTAATGGCAAACTCGGATTTCCTCGATTAGAAGTGGCAGGTGCAGCAATAGCTACATCTTTTTCCAGGTTAATAGCCTTTTGCATTACTATGCACGCAGTGTACGCCCGAGATAAATATATCAGCATATCTATTCATGATTCATATCGCTTTGAGCCCGATGTAATACGAAGCGTGTTGAATATTGGCACCCCGGCAGCGATAGAACAGCTGATTATGAGGACTGGTGCATTATTGTTTGCACGATTGATTGCCGGATTTGGTACTATAATGTTTGCCGCCCATCAGATAGCGATAATTATTGATGGTCTGGGAATGGTGCCGGCAATGGCATTTCAGATGGCCACAACTACCCTCGTAGGGCAGGGTATAGGCGCAAAAAAACCTGAACTTTCAGAAGAAGCAACACGACAATCAATAATTGTCAGTACGATAATCATGTCATTAATTGGGGTTGCTTACTTTTTCTTAGGAAAGTATGCCATAATGCTTTTTACTCGAGATACTCAAGTAGTTGCTTTGGGGGAAAACGCTTTAAAAATTTTAGCATTTTCCCAACCTTTCACTGCTGCTTACTTTGTCGTTGCCGGTGCCCTGCGGGGTGCAGGAGATACAAAATATGCCATGTATGCCAGTGCAATTGGCATGTGGGTCACCCGCTTAGGCATAGGATATGTATTAGCAGATTTATTGAATATGGCACTTGTTGGTGCCTGGATTGCCGTTACCATAGATATGGCGGTAAGAATGGTACTGGTACTTAGAAGATTTTCAAGCGGCGTTGTATTTAAGGAATATAGTAAGGAGAGTTTAAGCGAAGGTACATAGCTATACCTCTTTTTGTCATCGGGAGAGGCAAACAGCCATGGTGTTCTTTCTGCGAAATCGCTACAGGTCGCAAAAAAATAGCCTATGGCGTTTCCCCCTCTCCTTCATCACGAGGAGCGAAGCGGCGAAGCGATCCCGAGTTTTTCACCTAATGTAACCTTTGAAGTTCATTCAAGAGGGAGATTACCGCGTATTGATGCTATAAGCTTACCATAACAATATTCAAAAAGGGGCATATCGAAAACAGGTTGTGCCGCAAAAATTTAGAGTGCTTACCCCTCTTGCAAATATAGGGTATAATTATTCACCTAGAGCATTTTCTTTTTCTTATTCATACAGGAACTTATTTAACCGGTATAATATAAGAATGAGACAATATATGTAGATAATTAAGCGCTGAACAATTTTGCCAGGAAGATAAATGAAAAAGTTATTATCGTATCTGAAACCATACTGGAAGCCAACGCTGTTAGCTCCTATCTTGATGCTAATAGAAGTAATATGCGATTTATCTCAACCCACTTTATTAGCCAGCATAGTGGATAACGGTGTAGCTAAAAGTAATTTACCTTACATATTAAATACCGGTGCCCTGATGCTGGGCATAGCCTTGATAGGAATGGCTGGCGGGATGGGGTGTTCGGTAGCCTCCAGTATAGCCAGTCAAAACTTTGGAGCCAGTGTGCGCTCTGCTGTTTTTAAAAAGATCCAATCCCTTTCGCCTCTTAACATAGATAGATTTAAGACCTCATCGCTCGTGACCCGCCTCACCAACGACATAACTCAACTACAAATGGTGGTTTTGATGTCGTTGAGGATCATGGTACGCGCACCGCTACTATTTATAGGTGGCATCATAATGGCTGTATCACTAAATGCCAGGCTAACGCTTATCCTCACGGTATCTATACCCCTACTGGCTGCGGTTATCTATTACCGAATGAAAAAAAGTATGCCATTATTTTCTTTTATGCAACAGAAGCTAGATAGAGTCAATGCTGTTATCAGAGAAAACCTTTCCGGTATCCGGCTGGTTAAAGCCTTTGTGAGAGCTGACCACGAAAAAAAACGGTTTGCCACTGCTAACGATGAGCTTATGCATGCCACTCTTCGAGCTTTTAACCTTATTATAACTATGATACCAATGGTGATGCTCATAATGAACTTTAGCATTGTGGCGGTGTTATGGTTCGGGGGATGGGATATAAATCGGGGCAATATGGAAGTAGGCCAGATAATAGCTTTTGTAAATTATATAACTCAAATACTCTTCTCGCTCATGATGATTGGTAACATATTATTATTTGTTTCCCGCGCTTCAGCTTCAGCAGAAAGAGTGAACGAAGTGTTAGACACAGACATCGATATAAAAAACGCCGATAATCCGGATTTCACGCCTCTATCTTCAGGAGAGGTAACTTTTGAAAAGGTATCTTTTGGGTATAGCGGAGATAAAAACCAGCTGGTGCTCAAAGAAATAAGTTTTCATGCCCCATCGGGTAAGACCATCGCTATTCTTGGCTCTACCGGTTCAGGTAAATCCACACTGGTCAACCTCATACCCCGTTTTTATGACGTTACTAGTGGTCGGGTGATGGTAGATAAAAGAGATGTGCGTTCAATGGATTTAGCCACTTTGAGGTCTGGTATGGGTATAGTACCGCAGGATACCATATTATTTTCAGGCACTATAAAGGACAATATTCGCTGGGGTAAAGAAGATGCTACAGACGAGGAAATAATAGAAGCAGCCAGAGTAGCGCAGGCTCACGAATTCATAATGAGCCTTCCCGAAGGCTACAATACCCAGTTAGGTCAGCGAGGTGTTAATTTATCCGGAGGACAGAAGCAAAGAATAGCCATCGCTCGAGCAATAATTAAAAAACCACCCATTCTTATACTTGACGATAGCACCAGTGCTGTTGACGTAGTTACTGAACAGCGGATACAAAAAGCGCTGAAGGAATTTATAAGAGGCTCCACTATTTTTATAATAGCTCAACGCATAAGCTCGGTGATGGACGCCGATAAAATATTAGTATTAAATGAAGGCCGCATAGAGGCAGAAGGCACTCACGAAGAGTTGCTAAAAAGTAGCCCTATATATCAAGACATATATAATTCCCAGTTAGGAGAAGGAGTTATGGTAGATGCATAACCCGGGAAGAGGGCATCACGATGCAGTTTATGTCGTAAAGCCCAAAGACGCGAAAAATACTCTAAAAAGACTATGGTGGTATTTATCAGAGCATAAAATAAGACTTTTCCTCGTCTTCTTCCTTGTCGCCATAACATCAATGCTAACCCTGATGGGACCTTATCTCATAGGGAAAGCCATAGATAATTATATCATTCCCCGCGATTTCAATGGATTATTTCGTCTTTTAATGCTTATGGCAGCTATATACATCCTCATGTCCTTATCTACATGGTTACAGACCCGCACTATGATTAATGTAGCCCAGCTCACTATACGTAATATGAGAAAAGATGCTTTCGACAAACTCGAGATTTTGCCTATAAACTTTTTCGACACTAGATCTCGGGGGGATATCATGAGCAGACTGACAAATGATATAGACCTTATAAATAATGCTTTAAGTTCCAGTTTAACCCAGATATTTTCCAGCATTATTACTCTAACAGGAACTGTAATACTGATGCTATGGCTAAGCCCTCTTCTTACAGGAGTCAGCATGATAACAGTGCCTATAATGTTAATCACCACCAACATTGTAACCAAGCACACCCGACGATATTTTTCAGAACAGCAAAGAGTTTTAGGTATATTGAATGGCTTCGCTGAAGAGAATATATCGGGACAAAAAGTAGTTAAGGCATTTGTCCGGGAGAATAAAGAAATAGAGCGATTTGAAGCCACTAATAAAGAACTTAAAAACGTGGGCATCAAAGCTCAAATATATTCAGGCATAATGGGGCCTTTGATGAACGTATTAAATAATATAGGATTTGCCATTGTAGCCCTATCCGGGGGATGGTTAGCGGTGCAGCAGGTAATAACTGTGGGTACCATAGCCATTTTTATCAACTATACCAGACAATTTACCCGTCCTCTGAATGAATTAGCTAACCAGATTAATACCATCCAATCAGCCATAGCAAGCGCTGAAAGACTATTTCAAATAATGGATGAGCTACCTGAACCACCTGACCCTCCCGATGCCATAGAGCTCAAAAGCGTCAAAGGCGACGTAGAATTTCGGAACGTATCATTTTCTTATAAACCAGACGAAGTAGTGCTCAAAAATATAAATTTCCATGCTTATCCCGGACAAACCATAGCCTTAGTTGGCCCCACCGGAGCGGGGAAAACTAGCATAATCAGCTTACTCACTCGCTTTTATGACCCGGATAGCGGGGATATATTCATAGATGGATATAATATCCAGAAAATTACGAGAAAGAGTCTTCGCTCATCTTTAGGGATAGTGTTACAAGATACCTATCTCTTTTCTGAATCAGTAAAAGAAAATATCCGTTACGGTCGATTAGGTGCCACTGATGAAGAGGTAAAAGCTGCCGCTCGGTTAGCTAACGCCGAACAATTTATATTAAGTTTACCCGAAGGATACGATACTATCCTCTCCGAAGATGGCGGAGACCTGAGCCAGGGTCAGCGTCAACTGCTGGCTATTGCTCGAGCCATATTAGCCGACCCGGCTATATTGATACTGGACGAAGCCACGAGCTCAGTAGACACCCGCACTGAACAGCACATCCAGGAAGCTATGCTCAAGTTGATGGAAGGTCGTACCAGTTTTGTGATAGCTCACCGGCTCAGCACCATCCGTAAAGCCGATATGATACTGGTGATAAATGATGGAGAGATAATCGAGCGAGGTAACCACACGCAGTTATTAAAAGAGAAAGGCTTTTATTATAACCTGTACATGAGCCAATTTGCCCATATCCTTCACCAGGTAGAAGTTTGCAAAACATACTAGAATCCTATTTCTAGAGCAAGATAATCATAAAAGCTTTAAGCATTAGTTCCACTGAAAATAGATGAATCCAGCCCACTTCCTAAATGCTGAGAGACAAAAGGATTATAAGCTACAATAACATTCACTATCAAAGGCTTATAGTACAGCCCCCGTATCAGACAGATACTGAAACCCTTTTCTAATGATAGCAGCTATGCGCTTACGACGTTCTTCAAGGAAGGGAAAGTAACTCATATCATACCATCCTTCAGGCAATGCGTGAAAGCTATACATTTCCTCCAATTGCTCAAGTGAAAACCGTCTTTCTGCATTAGGCGCGTATTTGGATGGAGGCTGGTTGCTGATATTAATATTATCCTGCCATTCCACAAGAGCATAGTTAGCCACCTGATTGATATCACGGTTTTCCTGAACCCCAATGTTTTTAAGGTACTCCCGTGGAAATAAATGGTGACGCTCTAAAGCTTTTTTCTTAGCCTGAACAGTCGGGTCAAGCAAATCTCGTACCTTCATCGTAGAGTAGAGCACTGGTGCATCCAGAATGCAAAGAGCAGCAAAATAGGCAAACTGAGCTGGATTACGAGCAGAAGCAGTAGCTAATTCATTTGGTAGGGTTACTTCCCAATAATCCGACGTGAGCACCGCGTTTATTTCCTGTTCAAGTGCTTTAACAAATTCGTAATCCCTGGTACAACCACGTAATAGAGCAAGATCCTGTTCCATACGCGCTTCTGGCGAGGTAGTATATCGTCCCGTCAAGGATGCCATAAAAAACCAGCGAGCCATGACATCCCGTAAAGCATAAAAAGGAAGGCCGAAATCTCGCTTACCAATTAGCCAGAGAGCATAAGTATACACAACCGCAGTTTGAGAAGAAATCAGGCTAGGATGTAGGTATCCAGCACGCTTGAGAACGTGTAAGAAGTCATGCCAGTTTTGGAGATCTAAGACATATTCCTGTGCTTCGTGCAGGCGGGCAAATTGTTCTTCCCGACGCGCGGGAGAAAACTCACCGGTTTGCAAGTCTTTACCTCGCAGGATAGAATAGACATGCTCTAATCGAGCACGCCTGAAAGCCAAAGCGACATCTACCCGCAATAATTGATCAGGAGCTGGCTGAAAATAATGATTGTACGATGAAGGCCGGCTATCCGTAGGTGGATACTTGGCCTGATAACAAAAAGACTCCAGCTGCTTACGCCCTTCATCCCAGAACACAGACATAAGGGTAAGAATGAAATCAGACTGATTAAGAGTACGCCCCTGACTGTTTATACGCACAAAAATTTCAGCGACCTGCTCTTCCGTCGCCTGCATGGATATTTCCAGCGCGGTCAAGGGATAATTTTTCAAGTTAGACAAATGCTGGATGGCCTGCGAAATCCGGTTGCGATTCTCCTCGGAAACTGCTTGTCGCTGCTCAAGACGTTCCAAAAACTTGGAAATAAAAGTATACAGATAGGAGTCAGATTTCCAAAGTGTACTTATATCTGCAATCCAAGATACATCACGCTCAATAGCGGTGTTGGCAACCTCAAAACGCTCTTCTAAGGGGTTGAATGCGATACGGACACGGCGCTCACGAAAATCCTTATCTCTTATAGGAACACCTTTCATAACTGCATATAGTGCCGTCAGACGTTGCTGACCATCCACAATTAGCAGATGTGGAACTTTTTGCTTGGCATCTACACCTATAAGCCGGTGTTCGCCGGGAAAACCATTTTCCCAAAAAAGCAAATGACCGATGGGATAACCACGATACATAGAATCAAAAAGGTCACGCACGCGGGTGGTATCCCACACAAAGGGGCGCTGAATGTCAGGTAGACCAATTTCCCCAACGGCAATATCTTCTAGCAGTTTAACTACCATATAATCCACTTTCTTAAAAAGCATCTCACTCATACTTTTCCCTCCAAACTTGGCAACAAACTTGCATCAATATCCACGCTTTTGTAACCATCAAACGTTTACATAATCCTAAAGGGCACATCCAGCATAACCAGT
>DAOSVE010000027.1:0-10251 GCA_035593465.1 Candidatus Atribacteria bacterium
CGTAGCGACCTTGAGTTTTTGACTTTCGATATAATTTACTTCCTAAAGTTTTTAACCAGTTTTGCGGGATACTATAATCTTGTAGACTGTCTTGCGACATTTCCCCCATGTCAGTGAGTTCTTTTCCTCTCCTGGTAGCTTTTTATATTTCTCTTGTGAGAGCCATAGAAATTATCCCACCCATTGCTTTCTTATTTCACTCCCAATATTTAGCCGGTAATCTATTTTCTTCTATCATTCCCAAATGTTTAAATCGGGAATCTAAATACTACTGGTAGGATTTTCCTACCAGTAGTATTTGTTTTTCATGTTTTTTTATATTTTTATCTTACGTCGTAGGCTGTCCTGTTATAGAGTAACTTTGCCCTCTACTTTAGTACCATTTTTTAAAGTATCAGAAACTGGACAACGTTTATCTACTTCTTCTCTGAATTCTTTAAGCTCTTTATCGCTGAGGTTACCACTTACTTTGAGCTGGTAGCGAATAGCCAGCAATCCTGGACGAACCTGGTCATATTGTCCCATAAAACCCCGGGGGTCTAAATCTCCTTCTACTTCCACCTCTATTTTCTCGATGGGTAAATTCTTCTCCTGAGCTACCACCCGGCTGACAATCCCTAAACACCCAGCAAGAGAAGCCAGTAAGCCTTCCACCGGGTTACAGGCACTATCTTCTCCACCTAAAGAGGGTGGCTCATCAAAGGAAAGAGCAAAATTCCTCACCCGGGTATCTATCCGTAAACCCTTTTTCCATTCCCCAGTAACCTTAAAGGTATTAACCATTAAAATCTCTCCTTTCTAATCTTTTTCTTCTCGAGGTAAACAAAGTATTTCTTTAATTTTCAAATCGAAGAAAGAATTTTGATGAGCAGCCCTAAGAACAATAGCAGTATCCACTCCCTTACTATTACCTCCCATAGACACAACATCCTCAGTTGTGGGAATAGCTCCACCATCAGCAGCCATAATAGCTACCTCCACTGCCACTTTAAAGCCTTGAGAGATGCGTCGATAGCTCTCGGCAATAATTTCAGGGATGCTCACCCCTCCAAATTTTTGTCGGAAAGAGCGACTTACTCCACTTAGGGAATGGGAGCCCATGACAATCTTCACTCTCTTTTCTTCTAGCTCCTCTTTACGGGAAGGGGTAAAAGATATACTATCTCCGCCATAGAAACCAGCATGATAGGTAACCATAATCAAATTACCAGAATAGGTTACTTCCCGGGCTTTCCTCTCCAGAGATAAAGCAGTATCTCCAGAGCGAGAAGCTACTACGATATATTTTATCCCCAGCTCTTTCGCCCTTTCTAGAGCAATGTCCAGGGTTACTGACGTGTTATCCGGACCAGGATAAGGAAAATACCAGATTTTTTTCTCCTCCATTTTTCCTCTCCCTCTACTGATGTAGTTCTATCAATTCGCCAGTTTCCATATAATAAATACGTTCAGTAATATTGGTAACATGATCTCCAATTCTTTCTAAATAGCGAGCAATCATTAAAACCCAGATAGCCTGGCGAGTTACACTGGGGTCTCTTTCTATATTTTCTACTACTTCTTCATGAACAGAACGATAAAGTTCATCCACCTCGTTATCGGCTTCTACTACTTTTTGCACGATGGTTAAATCTCTCTGTATAAAAGCAGTGATAGCTTCTTCTAACATCCCTTTAACCAGGTCTGCCATTCTGGGTACATCTATAAGAGGCTTAAATAACGGTTTCTCTACTAAGCGAATACTAAATTTGGCAATATCAACAGAATAATCGCCAATCCTCTCCACATCGGTAATAACTTTTAATATAGCAGCGATTATTCTCAAATCTTTAGCTACCGGCTGTTGCAAAGCAATGAGTGATAAGCATCTTTCTTCAATCTTGAAGTTGAAGTCATCCACCACATCATCTAAAACAATAGCTTCCTGGGCTTTCTCTACATTTCTTTCCTTCAGTGATTCAATAGATAATTGTAACATTTTTTCTGCAGCATGGGTCATACTCACCAAATCTTCTTGTAACTCTTTTAATTGTTGAGTGAAACGCTCCCTAACGATTTCCATTATCGTCCCCCTTCCTCTCTATTAAATTAGATATCAATTAATTTTGCCACTTTTTTCTCCAGATCGCAAAGAGCCAGAGTAGGCTTTCCACTGAGTAAACCGCACACTTCACCTGGATTAATCAAGAAAAAATCATCTTCCTTCTTTATCACTGCTTCATGAGTATGTCCATAAACTACAAGATTATATTTTCTACTCTCAAAAGCTAACTCTGCCGGTAAATAAAAATGGGAGACCCAGATGCGAAAGTTGTTTTTCTCTCCCTCCCAGAAAGGAGAATTTACTTTCCCTCCCGATTTCCGAAAAATGCCCAGTACTTCCCCATCGTTATTGCCCAGCACTCCCTCCCAGGGGATAGAATAGCGAGTAAGAAGCTCTACCGAAAAAGGAGCGACATAGTCCCCAGCATGAAGGATGAGGTCTACTTTCTCTTTTTCTAAAATATCCAAAGCCCGCTTGAGTAAAAGAAGATTATCGTGGCTATCAGATAAAATACCCACTTTCATTTTTAATCTCCCTCAAAATTTTTCCCAGTGTAAAACTTCTTCTAAACTTCTCTTTTGCGGTGGGGCAGGTTCCGCTTCAGGATATCCTAAAGCTATCAAGCTCACAAGATGATAATTAGCTGGAACGCCAAGAATTTTAGCTACCTGTAAAGCGTAAGGTGTTTTATCACCGGCTATCCAGCAGGAGCCTAAACCTAAAGCTCGGGCAGCAATGAGAATATTTTCTGTAGCAGCGCAACCATCTTCCAGATAGAAGCGAGTGTCTCGGCAAAATACTGCTATGCAAACCGGAGACTGAGTAATAAACTTTCCGTAATCGGCAACATTAGCAATTTCCCGCCGCTTGAGATGGTCAGTCACCACTATAAATTCCCAGGGCTGAAAATTATTACCCGAAGGAGCCAAGCGGGCACAATCTATTATCTCCTCAACTTTTTCTCTTTCCACCGGCAAATTCTTAAATTGACGGATTGAGCGTCTCTTCTTTAATACTTCCAGAACTTCCATATTTGTTTCCTCCTATCTCATTAAAAGTTTAAGCTGCTCATACATTTTCTTTTTATCAGTAGATGAGGCGTGGGAACGCTGCACCACCTTAGTAAAAAACTCTATAGTTTCCTGGTAGGTTTCTCGGTCCACCGGAAAGGGAATCCCATCTTTTCCTCCATGGGCGAAAGAAAAACTCACCGGGTCAGTAAAGCTGGGAGGAGCTCCCATCACCACCTCAGTTGTGAGAGCTAAAGCCCGTAAAGTTTTAGGGCCCACCCCGGGAAGAGCTAAAAGATTTTCAAAATTCTGGGGCTTTTTTTCATAAATCATCTGTAAAGTTTTATCTATCCTTCCCAGATTAAAATCTCCTTCCTTTATAAAGTGACGGGAGGGAAGAGAAAAGCGAGGAATAAGAGCCATATCTTTTTTTAATTTCTCGGGCTTTTCCTGCACCAGTTCTACCATACCATTTCTACAATCTGTACTTTCCCGGGCTACCAGATTGAGAACTTCTTCTTCCCTTTTTTCTCCCCAAATTCCTTGATGAGGTTCGCAAACTAAATCTTTTACTCCTTCTCCCCACCAGTGATACCGACGGGCGTATTTATTCTCAGGATTCATACCCTGTTGCACCACCGCCCACTTTCCTGAAGAAGTAAAAAAGAAACTATGATGATAGAGATTGTAACCATCCTGCAGAGCTGAATTATCCACTTTAGCCGACATTCGACTCAGATAAACCAGCTGGTCAGCAAAAGGAAGAGCATTTTTTTCAGCATGGATATAGATTTCTTCCGGGGTTTTGCGAGAAGTAGCTCCCTTTCCTCCACAAATAAAAAGCCATAAGTCCTTTTCTCTGCCCCTCACTCCCTCCTTCAGCGCTCCACACAAAGTAGTAGTCAAGCCACTGGAATGCCAGTCAAATCCCAGAAGGCAACCCAGAGACTGGAAAAAAACCGGGTCAGAAACTCGACGCAGCACTTCTTCCGGTCCGAAAAATTCTACTATGGCTTCAATAATTAAGCCTCCCAGAACTTTCATCCGTTCAAAAAGCCAGGGAGGACACTTCCCTCCATGAAGAGGAAGGTCAGCAAAAGCTCTCCTTACCACCACACCACTCCTTTAAAGTTTATAACCGATTTGCCGCAATAGCCTCTTGCGGTCAGCAATTTCCTTTTCTCCCTCTATGCCTTCACTTTTAAACCCATCTACCACTCCCATTACTCCCCTACCCTGCTCGGTTTCTACTATTACTACCTCCAAGGGATTGGCAGTAGCACAATATATGTGGCACACCTCAGGAACCATTTTCACCGCGTTAAGAACATTAATAGGATAACCTTCTTTCAAAAAAATTATAAAAGTGTGTCCTGCCGATATATTCCAGGCATTACTCTTTGCTAACTCGGTAAGTTCTTCATCATTCCCGGCATAACGAACTAAGCACGGTCCTGAAGACTCACAAAAAGCAAGGCCAAACTTCAAATGAGGAGAGGAGGTTATCAAAGTCTCGTAAAGGTCCTCCACAGTCTTAATAAAATGAGCCTGTCCCAAAATTAAGTTATAACCCTGGGGATTCTCAATTTTCACTATTTTTACTTCCATATTTTATTCCCCCTTTTTATGGAATAGTTTCCTGATTTCATAAGCACTAACAGGAATAAGGGAAAAAAGAATAACCCAAATCCACTGAGCAAGACTTAAACTTGCCGTCTGGAAAATACGTTGCAGAGGAGGTAAAAGTATCACCAATATTATAACCAGAAAAGATAGTAAACAGGCTCCCACCAGATATAAATTACCTCGAGGATTGATTTGCCAGAAATTTCTCTTTTCTGAACGAAAACTATAAGCTCTCCATAACTCATCAAAACCTAAGGTGGCAAAAGCTAAGGTTTGACTTAGCTCTCGTCCCCATAAATTTAATCCCATTCCAAAAGAAGCCACTACTGCTAAAGTAATGAAAAAAGCGTTGAACAGCACAATCCTCATATAATGCGAATTAACAATCCCCTCTCGAGGATGACGAGGTTTACGCATCATTACATCTGGTTCTGGACTATCCATCCCTAAAGCCAGAGCCGGGAGACCATCGGTCACCAAGTTAATGAGGAGAATTTGTACCGGTACTAAGGGACTATGCCACCCCACCAAAATGGGAATAAAAATAGCAAATATCTCTCCCAAATTACAGGATAAAAGATAAACTACAAATTTTCTAATATTATCAAATATCACCCTACCTTCTTTAATAGCATGCACAATGGTGGCAAAGTTGTCATCAGTTAAAATCATATCGGCGCTCTCTTTGGCTACTTCCGTACCTGAAACACCCATAGCCACACCAATATCAGCTTTTTTAAGAGCCGGAGCATCATTAACCCCGTCACCAGTCATAGCTACTACCTCTTCATTAGCTTGTAGAGCTTCCACAATTTTGAGCTTTTGCTCTGGCCATACTCGAGCAAACACTTTGATTTTTTTAATATTTGCTTTTAATTCCTCCGGAGAAAAATTAGCCAGCTCCGGTCCTGTAATCACAAGATTCTGAGGAGAAAACATTCCTAACTCTTCTGCTATTGCCCGAGCAGTGAGAGGATTATCACCAGTAATCATTACTGTAGTGATACCAGCTTTATTTGCCTCTTCTAAAGCTGACCTCGCTTCTGGCCGAGGGGGGTCAATCATACCCATGAAACCTACAAAAATTAAATCTTTTTCTTCTTCCGGTGAAGGGGTAATTCCTTCTTCCATTTCTCTCCAGGCAAAAGCTAAAACCCGGAGAGCTTTTCCAGCCATTTCTTCCATGACTTTCCTTATTTCTTGCTCTTTTTCTGAAGAAAGTGGAATAATCTCTCCTTCTCTTTCATAAAAAGAGCAATGAGTAATAACTATATCAGGAGCACCTTTAACTAAGAGCACTGTTTCTTCATCCATATTATGAAGAGTGGACATCATTTTCCGGTTAGAATCAAAAGGAACTTCCCCCTGACGAGAATAAATTTTCCTCCAGGAGGAAAAATCAAAGCCCTGCTTTTTGACATAATCTAAAAGAGCCAGTTCGGTAGGATCTCCAAATCGCACCTCCTCGCCCTCCCTGTCTTCAAGTAGTGCATCATTACAAAGAACAGCAATTTGATAAAGTTTTTCTTCAGACTCCGTCCATATTTCTCGAACTACCATCCGATTTTCAGTAAGAGTTCCCGTTTTATCGGTACAGATATAAGTAGTAGAACCCAGGGTTTCTACAGCAGGCAGTTTACGAATAATAGCTCGATGCTGGCTCATACGATAAACTCCCAAAGCCAGGACTACAGTTACAATGGCTGGCAAACCTTCAGGAATAGCCGCTACAGCAAGACTTACTGCAGTCATAAACATACCAAAAGGCGGTTCCCCGCGCCAAAAGCCAACTAAAAAAACGAGAGCGCATATTCCCAGGGTCAAAAAGCCCAGGAGTTTTCCCAAACCAGCCAGTCGTTTTTGCAAAGGAGTTACTGTTTCTTCTTCTTCCTGGATTAAGCTGGCAATTTTCCCTATCTCTCTATCCATACCAGTGGCTACTACTATTCCCTTACCCCTCCCGTAGGTAACCAGAGTCCCAGAATAAACCATATTAAGACGGTCAGTGATAGGGGCATCAGCAGGAAGAGGAGCAATATTTTTCTCCACCGGTACCGACTCACCAGTTAAGCTCGACTCATCAATTTTCAAAGCGTGAATTTCTATAAGGCGCAGATCAGCCGGAACAAAATCTCCTTCTCGGAGAACGACTATGTCTCCAGGAACTATTTCTTCTGAGCTTATCTTATGAGGTTTTCCTCCTCTTATCACTTCGCATTCCGGAACAGTCATTTTCTTTAAAGCTTCCAGAGCCTGGTTAGCTCTACTTTCCTGCACTACTCCTAAAACAGCATTCAAAATCAAAATAGCAATAATTACCAAAGAATCGGTAGTCTCTCCTAAAAGAAGAGAAACTAAAGCTGCCCCCACTAAAATTAATACCAGAAAATCTTTGAACTGCTCCAAAAACATAGTAAAGACAGTTTTTTTCTTCGTCTGAGGCAAAGCATTTCTTCCATATTTTGTCAGCCTCTGCTTTGCCTCTTCTTCGCCTAATCCTTCTTTTTCGTCACTGTCTAAAATCTTAACTACTTCTTCAATACTAAGTTCGTGCCAATTTACTCCTTTCTTAACCAAGGTAATACCTCCTCCAATAGCCCTCCCACTCTTTGCATAAGAGTTTTCCTATCCTCTTCACTCTCTTTTTTACCCACTATTTCCTGTATGAAACCTTCCAGAGCCTGTTCAAAACCAATGTCATATCCCTCTTTCTGACTCTTATACCACTTATAATCAAGAACATAGGCGAAAATATCAGCCAAGCTCTTATCGGGGAAAGCTTCTTCCAACCCCCGCTCTACAATAGCCTGTACTGCTGGAGTGTAAACTGACAGAAACCAATTAAGGCTGGCCTCTTTAAGAGGCACCTCTCTTCCCAAAAATGCTTCCATCCTTTTAGCATAATCCTGGATATAACTTAAAAAAGAATCATAATGTCGAGGCTCACTGGCATCAATACCTTTAAGTCCGGTTAAGCTTTCAAATTCTGCTCTTTTCTTGCGCAAAGCTCGACTCTCTCTCAATTCGGAAGGAAAGAATTCAATCACTTCAGCATCAATGTATTTTACGCCCAGGTCTTTGGCTACTGCTACCCGATGATTACCATCTAAAACATAATATTCATCTCCTACCTGGTAAACAATAATAGGAGGAAGGACTTCTCCTCTCTCCATAGCTTTCCTGATGCGATAATAACGAGCATCAGGGTTCTTGAGGCGGAAACCGGGAAGCAAGTCTGCCACTCTTCCCACACTACCCACAATTTTATTTACCGGTATAGTTTGCATACCTCGATATACTCGATTAGAGAGACTTAACCTTTTAGAAACATTTCCAAAAGCTTTAACTTTTTGTTCATCTTTACCGATGATAGGCATAAGAAAAACCCCTATTCTCTTAACAGCAAAAGTTCAGGATTAAAAGAAGCATCCACTCCTAAAAGAGAAAAAAGAGTGTTCATTTCTCCAGTAAATATTACCACACCCAGGAAAACGAGCAATATCCCGCTTATTATTTCTACCCATCTCCCTCTTTTTTGTAAACCACGAAAAAACGTAGTGAGACGTCCCCAGCCTATTCCCAAAAAAATAAAAGGCAAAGCCAAACCCAGAGCATAAAAGAAAAGGAGCACCCCTCCTTGCCAAACCTGTCCCATACTAGAGGCATAAAGAAGAATAGACCCCAAAATAGGGCCAACACAAGGTGTCCACCCCAGGCCAAAAGATACACCCAAAACTAAGCTTCGCACTCGAGAAAGAGCCATCTCTTTGGGACGGAAGTGTTTATCAGCATACAACCAGCGAATTTTCAAAACTCCTGAAACCTGCAAACCAAAAATCACAATGATAGCGCCCGCCAAGCGATTAAACCACACCCGGTAAGGGAGAAGAACACTCCCCAAAAAAGAGGCTCCTAATCCCATTAAAATGAAAACTCCACTAAAACCCGTAACAAAAAGAAGGGTATGGGTTAATAATTTACTTTTTTCCTGTTCAGTAGATTCTACTCCGCTAATGTAGCTCACATAAGCAGGAGCAATAGCTAAAACACAAGGAGAAAGAAAAGAAAGAAGACCGGCTAAAAAACTGATAAGGACGTTTAGATTTACCAAATTATACTCACCTCTTCACTATACTTTCCTACTACTATTTCCTTTTCTCCCTCTCCGTTCCTAAAGGAAAAGCTGGATACATAAAGTTATTTTTACCCATGATAAGTTAACAAAAGCGTTTTCGATTATACCAATTCCCTACATTTTCTCAATTGAGATATAATTATCTTTAGTTCATTATACGTTAACAAAATAAAAAAGGAGAGAAAAAAATTGTACTGGGAAAAGCAATTAGAAACTATACCCCGGGAGGAACTATCTTTACTACAAGCAGAAAGACTCCAAAAAACCATAATCAATGCCCAAAAAACCAGCTTTTATCGCCGTCTTTTTGCTCGCAATAATATAGACCCGGAAAAAATCAAGTCTCCTGAAGATTTAAAAGTTATTCCTCCCACCACTAAAGCAGATTTACGAGAGGGTTTCCCTTTTGATTTCTTAGCTGTACCTTTAGAAGAAGTGATACGCCTCCATTCCTCTTCTGGAACCACTGGCACTCCTACAGTAATCTATTACACTGCCTCAGACTTAGACCGGTGGACTAATCAGGTAGCTCGTTCTCTATACGCTGTAGGAATGAGAAAAAACGATGTTTTTCAGAATATGATGAGTTACGGACTTTTTACTGGAGGTTTGGGTATGCATTACGGAGCAGAAAGATTAGGAGCTCTTACCATCCCTATAGGTGCAGGAAACAGTAAAAGACAAATCTGGTTTTTGAAATTCTTTAAAAGCACAGCAATTCATATTATTCCCAGTTACGCCCTTCTCCTTGCCCAATTAATAAAAGCTGAAGGCTTAGACCCTCATCAGGATTTCAATATTCGCATCATGCTTTTAGGAGCTGAACCTCACAGCGAAGAGACTCGACTCCGTATAGAAGAAATTTATGGAGCTAAGGCTTATAATTCTTATGGACTATCAGAAGTCAATGGACCAGGAGTAGCTTTTGAATGTGTCTTCCAGGAAGGAATGCATTTGTGGGAAGATTATTACATTTTAGAAATACTCAATCCCCAGACTCTCTCTCCTACCCCTCTCGGAGAAGTGGGAGAAATAGTTCTCACCACCATTTACCGGGATGCTACTCCTCTTATCCGTTACCGAACCGGCGATTTAGCTTTTCTTTTAGAGGAGCCGTGTCCCTGTGGTAGAACCCACCAACGTATTTCCCGTATTCAGGGAAGGACCGATGATATGTTTATCTTCCGGGGAGTAAATATCTTTCCCATGCAGATAGAAAAAGTGTTAATGAGTAATCCCGAAGTGGGCAACAACTACCGCATTATTTTAGAAAGAGAAGATTATCGAGATAAAATGATGGTAGAAGTGGAAATAAAGCCAGAACTTTTCTCTGGTGATTTGCAAAAATTAGCCAGGTTGAAAGAAAGAATCCAATCTGAGCTCCACTCAGAAATTCTCGTAACTCCAGAAGTGGTCTTAGTAGAACCAGGAAGTAT
>DAOSVE010000027.1:10351-16859 GCA_035593465.1 Candidatus Atribacteria bacterium
AAAAGGAGGAAATAAAATGGCTCGCCAGCTTTCCATTTTTGCCGAGAATAAACCAGGAAGAATCGAGAAAATTACTCGCCTTCTTTCCCAGGAAAACATCAACGTTCGGGCTATCACTATTTCTAGCGCTAATGGGTTTGGAGTAATCAAAATTTTAGCTAATGAACCCCAAAAAGCTTTCGATCTTCTTCGCGATAATAATTTTCCGGTTTATTTACAAGAAGTCATTGCCGTAGTAATGAATGATGAGCCAGGAGGGTTACATCGAGTAGCACAAACTCTATCTGCAAATCAAATCAATATTGAAGATGCCTATGGATTTGTAATCAAAAGTGGAGAAAAAGCCGTTCTGGTCATCCAGGTAGAAAATCAACCCCAGGCTCATAGTATCCTGGAAAGAAATGGCTTCCAGCTCTTAACTGACGAAGAAATTTACCAGCTGTGAAAATAGAATCACAAGAGGAGAAATACTCCTTAAAGATTAAAATACAAAAATTAGAATAAACCATATCAGATTGAGCTCTAGAAGACCAGCCTATTCTATTTTTCGATCCGGATAATTCCTGGAGATGGGTAGCCAGACGCTGGATCCCAGGATTACTGGTTATCTATTTAATCGACTTAGATCCAAAACAATACTTTTTCCTGGCCACATCAGTTTTTCGGGAGATACGAACCAGCGAGCATATTTTACATTTTTGATTTAGTTACACCCCTGGAGTAATAAAAATTAGTAAAGGTGGGAAGAAAATGAAAAGAGTCGTAATAATCGTCATGTTGCTGGTAACAACAATTTTAGCTGGTTGCACAGAGGAAGTTTCAGGAAAGCAATCACCAGAGGAATTAAAATACGATCTTAATTTTCTAATCCAGACACTGGAAGATGTTCATCCTGATTTATACAGATACACTCCTAAAGAGGAAATCTATAAGATGAAACAAGATATTGAGGAGTACTTGAGTGAGCCACTGACCAGGCTTGAATTTTATAGAAAAGTTGCACCTCTGGTAACCAGAATTGGGGATGGACACACCTATATTACCTATCCAGTGGAAGAGTTAAATGAATATATAAATGAAGGGGGCGTCTTTTCCCGCTCGAGGTCAGAATCATTGATGAAAGACTATTTGTCGTAATTGATTACACTGGAGAGATTCCTCCGGGTTCAGAAATACTCCAAGTCAACGGACTCTCTACCTCGCAGCTCGTAGAGGAGCTCACTAAATACGTGAGCGGAGAGAAATTATCGTACCGAATAGAGTCAGTTAATAAAAACTTCCGCGCCCTATTATGGTTTGTATATGGTGGGGAAGAATTTAGCATAAAATATTCATCTCCTTCTAGTGAAACTCTCCAGAAACAAATAAAGGGAATGACTCTAAATGAGCTCACCAGAAGAGCTCAGGAGCTTCAAAAGGAATCCACTAAAAAGGAGGAGGTAAAAGAGGAAGATAGAACAAAAATCCAGTATCCCTATTACAGTTATACTTCAGTGTCGGAGTTAAAAACAGGGGTAATTGATTTCAGAGCCTTTCAGAATCCAGAACAGTTTAATTCATTTCTGGAAGAAACATTCAGGAAAATAAAGGAAGAAGAAATCGAATATCTTATTATAGACATTCGCAATAACAGTGGAGGAAACTCTACTCTGGGCGATGCTCTTCTCGATTATCTGACAGACAAACCCTGGAGGCAGTTTTCAAAGATTGAACTTAAAGTAAGCAAGCAAATAAAGGAATATTACCAAGACCCCCTTCCAGTATTAAAAAAGATTTATCCAGAATCCTACGAATCGGCGTATCAAACATCCCGGGAATGGTACCAATCAGTGTATCAGGAAATTGCTTCCCTGCCTGAAGGCGAAATATCCTTCTCCTCTCCAGAGTTTACAGAGCCTTCCGAAAACCCCCTTCGATTTTATGGGAAGCTATATGTATTAATAGGCTCTCACACCTTTTCCAGTGCCGTCAATTTTGCAGCCACAGTCAAAGACTACGGCATTGGCACACTTATTGGGGAAGAAACAGGAGGACTGGCTACTCAATTTGGTGATGTTTACCCCTTCTGGCTACCCAACACCGACCTCTCGGCAGGGGTTTCCCACAAGAAGTTCTATAGACCCAGCGGAATAGACGACGGAAGAGGAGTTTTACCAGATATAGAAGTTACTACCACTCTTGAAGATGTTTTAAAAGGTAAAGACCCGGTGATGGAACAGGTGCTGGAGATTATCAAAAGCAAGGTTTTATAGAGTTTAAATTAAAGAAGAGAAACCACAATTGACAGTGTACTGGCGCGCCTGGAGGGATTTGAACCCCCAACCTACAGATCCGTAGTCTGTTGCTCTATCCAGTTGAGCCACAGGCGCACCTTAACTTGCCATAATTATATTTCTACTCGGCTATAAAATCAACCTTCCTTTACTTCTCTACCCGGTAAGAACGACCGATTATTGCTATTGCTCCCACCACTAAAGGCAAGAAAGCCACAGCGTAAAGATAAGCTCCATTTTCTTTCTTCAAGAAACGAATAGTCCGTTCGCTCTTTGGGATATGCTCCCCAGTTTCCCGGGATATAGTATATATTTGATAATCAGCTCTGGGGAGATCTTCTCCTAGGGTAACTTTATAGCTTTCAAAGGTGGGTTGATAACCACTCTTTTTTAGCTCCTCATCATAGGGAAGTATCTCATACCCCAGCTCCGGACCGGAAACCTGCCTTACAAAATAAGGAGCCTTGTCCACCGTTTGCAATATTTCCTCTCTCCTTCCCAGAATAATTTGAGCATTATTCACCGGGTCAACATGCACCCATTTCCAGCTTTCTAACCGACCAATATTTTGAGGGTCTTGAAGCTTGTTATAATATAGCTCATTGTACTCTTCCTGATAAAAGGGATTGAAATAGAGTTCATTTTTACCCACAGCGTGGATAATCCAAGAAGGGTCGTCACAATTTTCTCTTTTAGTCCAGCGGTTTCCAGGGATAATTTCATATCCCACTCCTTCTCGCCGGCGGGAGGTAAAGACTATTAAATTTTTTTCGCTCCCTTCAAAAATAGTTCCATCTTCCATTCTCACTTTAATCTCATAGTTACCCACAGGAAGGTTAAGAATAAAACCTTCTGCTGGCTCGGTGACATAGAATTTCACGAATTCAGGAGGCTCTGGTTGTTGAGGAATAGGAATATCAAGAGGCCCGGTGTCACCAGCCTCTCGGCGGCGGCGTACCTCTTCAAAGAAATTATTCAGCTGTTGCTGATAATAATTCATAGCCTGGTAATACTCTTGAAGTTTTTTATTGAACTCATCCACTGCTGCTTTATATTCATCATAATATTTTTGAGCCTCATCATCCAGATAAATCGTAGCTTTTTCTGACCAATACCCTTCAGGGTAATAGAGAACATACTTCTGTTTATCCAGAGTGTTAATTAATTTTCCTCCTTGCCAGATTTCCAGTTTTCCTGGCACTTCTTCATTTAAAGTACTAAACCCAGCCATATACCGGCGGGTTATAGGCCAATAGTAAACAATAGTTTTCCGGGGGCTTACCACGCTATTAAAATTGGCAATGAAGTATAAAGTTCCTTCGCTTTGAGGACAGAAACTACTGCTAAAGCCAGACCCATTGAAAGAAGTCAAGGAGTAAACCAGTTGTTCCCGGAAAAGAGGTGCTTGAGCCCAGGAAATACTTCCTCCCAGAACCAAGATGCCCACTACAATAAAGAAAATCGTCTTTTTATTCATCAGGCCTTAACCCCCCTTCGATTCATAATAAATATAGAAAGAACCATAAAAATGAGGGAATAAATCAGACAGTAGGCTATGTTAGTTAAATACAATGGCCAGCTTTCCAAAACCACAGCATCAAGCCCTCGGTTTAAGAAAGCAAAAGGTGATATCCAGTTTATACCCTGAAAGACATAAGAGAGAGTTTGACGGAGATAAAGAAGGGGGAGGGATATAGTTGCTTCTTCTCCTAAACCTAAAAGAGCACCATAGGCAAATTGAATGGCTAAAAAGGCTCCCAGAATGGCTAAAAGGGTGATTACTGAGCTGCGAATTCGACCGGTTAAAGAAGAAATGAAAAGTCCGAAGCTTACCACACAAGATATGAGAAAAATCCCCATGAACAAGGCTTTAACTAAACCTATGGTGAACCCCAGATTGGTAAAGTAACTCACTAAGTAAAAGTAAACAGCAGTGAAACATAAAGCTATGATCCCTAAAAGTAAATCCTTGAAGTATTTACTCCAGAGAAAGTTCCCCGCTGTCACCGGCCCATAGAAAAGAACTTCTAAAGTCCCCTGCTCCCTTTCTCGAGAGATGGAAATGGCCGATACTATTACTAGATAGATAGAGATAATAACTAAAGTGATATAGAGAGGTTGATGAAGGGGATAAGCCGAAACCAGGATATCCTCTTCCCGGATACCATCTATAAAATTCTTTAAGATAAAAGAAGAAACCAGAAAAGAGACAAAAATGGCCGCGTAATATCCCCAGCTATATAAAGTATAGAGAAAATCCCTTTTAAAAAGAGTTTTAGTCACTTTTCCTGCCATTGTCATTCCTCCTTTTTAGGTAACTGTAGCTCTACATCTTCAATAACATCCTCAAAATCTCCCTGAGGAGTATGGAGTATCAATTCCATGATGCCATATTTTTCTTTCTCGGGATCAATCTGAATTTTGTCCCAGGTAATAATACCTTTGTTACGAGAAAGATAAGCATCAGGATCCCAGAAAAGTTCAATCGGTCCTTCGAAAATCAACCTTCCCCGGCTGTAGTTATTTTCATCTTCTCCCTCTCTAACATAGAGTCTACCTTCCAGTTGAAGTGGCAGAGCAGGAAAATCCGATATTCCAGTCCCATTAGAATCTTTAAAGCGGATTTCAATTTGAATGCCTCTATCTACGGGGTCAGCAAAACATATGATACCAGCTAAATCAGGAATTTCTTTCCCCTTCATGGTAAAGTTAAAAACATTAACCCCTCTTTTTATCTCTAACTCCTCGGAAAAAGGGTAATAATAGGGAGCTTCGGCCTGGAGGGTGTATTTTCCGGGAGAAAGATGAGTAAATTGATAATCTTTACTTTGAAACAAAATATCAGAACGCCCATCAACAGTAAGGTGTAATTTTCTAACCACGTCTTGCGAATAATAGTCGGTCACTTTGCCCTGCAAAATTCCATAATTTAGCCGGACAGTAAAATAAGAAACCACAAATAAAACCACAATAACTCCTACAATACTTAGAAAAATAGAGAGACCAGCTTTTTTCTTCATGCTGCTTCCTCCCCCCGGGCTAATAGAGAAATATTTTGCTGGGTGATGGTGATAAAGGCTTCTTCTAAACTCATTTCTTTAGCTTTCATAGAAAGAGGAAGGTATCCATTCCGATAAAGAAATTGAGATAACTCCGGACGATAATCCCGGTCAGTCTTTAAATTCACTTCTAACTTATGTCCTTCTATATTAAATCCTTTCAAAAAGTCCAGTTTTTCTAAAGAGGAGGCGAGGTCCCCCGCCTCTTTATCTAACTCTATTTCCATCTCTACAGCATCAGTCAATCTTCTGCGAATGTTATCCATGGTATCTTCAGCTAAAAGCCTTCCTTTATTTATAATAGCCACTTTTTTGCATAATCTTTCTACCTCGGAGAGAAGGTGAGAAGAAATAAAAAGTGTTTTCCCCCGATGATTTTCATCTTCAATTAAATCTCGAATTTGTTTGATGCTATTGGGGTCTAAGTTGGCCACCGGCTCATCTAAGATAAGGAGTTCCGGGTCATGTAAAAGAGCACGAGCAAAAGCTAACTTTTGCTGCATACCTTTAGAAAAAGCTCCTACTTTCTTGTTCTGGTCGTTAACTAATCCCAGAGCTTCCAATAATTCTCCAATTCTTTTGGAAACTTGAGGTACCTGATAGAGTTCTGCAAAAAAGAGAAGATATTCCCGAGCAGTCATCTCTTTATAAAAATATAAGCTTTCAGATACCACTCCAATTTTTCTTTTTACCTCTACCTTACCAGGATAGAATTCCTCTCCTAAAAGAAAAATTTTACCACTGGTAGGAGGTATTAACCCTAAAATCATATTAATAGTGGTGGTCTTCCCTGCTCCATTGGGACCTAAAAAACCATATATATCTCCCTTATCTACCTGAAGATTTAAGTTATCCACAGCCTTAAAGCCATCAAACTCCTTGGTTAAGTTTATGGTTTGAATCATGAATTTTCTCTACCTCCTCTTTTTCCAAATTACTTTATTTTAGCAGAAAGAAAAAATCAAACCACCATTTTTGGCCCTTCATTTTATAAGCGTATCTCAAGAGATTAGCGATAGTTCCTTAAAATTTTTCTTTTTTATAATATCTCGTGGCTAATTTAAGAATGCCAGAAGAGCAATTACCCAAACCAACATATATTGTTGTCCCGGGTAAAAGTCAGGATTATAGTATCCCGCAAAACTGGTTAAAATATTAAAACTTTTAAAAAGTAAA
>DAOSVE010000158.1:0-2069 GCA_035593465.1 Candidatus Atribacteria bacterium
TTCCCGTTCCATCCACCATTATGGGATTAAGGCTCACCAGAGTGGGAATGGAATATTTTTCAGTTAAGAGGCTTACCATCTTCATCATCATTACCGGCCCCACTGCTACTACTAAATCCACCTTATCTTTGTTTAGAACTCGTTCCAGAACCTGAGTTACAAACCCTTTCTCACCATATGTCCCATCATCAGTAGTGACAAAAAGCTCATCACTCACTTCTCGCATTTTATCTTCCCAAAAAAGAAGGTTAGAACTGCGAGCTCCAATGATAGAAGTAACCCGATTTCCTTTTTCCTTAAAAGCTCGAGCCTTGGGATAAGTAGGGGCAATACCTACTCCTCCTCCTACACAAACTACGTGACCGAAATATTTTTCTTCGATTTCTTTTCCCAAAGGTCCTATGAAATCTAAAACCTCATCCCCTTCTTCCAGTTCCCCTAACATCATGGTGGTTTTACCTACCTCTTGAAAAATGATGGTAACTGTTCCTTCCTGCGGGCCAAAATCAGCAATGGTTAAGGGAATACGCTCTCCCTGCTCATTAATGCGTAAAACTACAAATTGGCCAGGTTTGGCTTTGCAAGCTACCCAGGGGGCATCAATTACCATAAGTTTAATCTGAGGGGTGAGAACTTCTTTTTTTAGAATCTTTGCCACTTTCTTTCCTCCTTCTAAATTTAGAAAACCAAAAAAATTATACTATATAATCCCTTTTTATTTAGGGTATATTTTAAATTATACCGTTTTATTTTCCAAATCCTATGCCCTATGTTATAATACGCTTTAGCAAACCGAAAAGAAAGGAGAAGGTCAAATGAAGAAATTGCGTTCTATTTTACTTGTGACTATCTTTAGCATGATTTTCGCTGCAGGTATCGCATCAGCTCAAACTATCTCATCTCAACCCGTCTACTATGTCAACTTTATGGATACCGTCTCTAAAGTAGAAGAACTGAGTGCTTTTGTCGAGGTAATTAAAGCTGCCGGGCTGGAAGAGACCCTTAACAAAGGTGAATACACCATTTTTGCTCCCACTAACGATGCTTTTGCTGCTCTTCCAGAAGGAAAACTGGAAAGATTGCTCCAGCCCGAGAACAAAGAAACCCTAAAAGACATACTCACCTACCACGTAATCCCTCGTCGTCTCTCAGTAGATGATTTTCGAGCAGGAGAAAAATATAAAACCCTGAACGGTCACCTAATTCATGTCTTTTTTGAGAAGCCACCCATAGTGATTAATCAAAAAATCAATGTAGTAGGCTCTTATGCTGCCTCTAATGCCATTATTTATACGGTGGATAAAGTAATTTTCCCACCAGAGGGGCCTAAACCAAAATAAAGGCGAGTACTAAAAAGCGCCCTCTTCAGGAAATAAACTTGGGGGCGCTTACAATTTTTAGTGGAGCCGGCGAGCGGATTCGAACCGCTAACCTGCGCATTACGAATGCGCTGCTCTACCGTTGAGCCACACCGGCTAAACACCGCAAAAATTCTATAACTTTCTCTCTTCCCTGTCAAACATTCATTAAGTGAACTCTTAACATTATATAAAAACGTCACCTTATGTTAAACGTCAATGATTGCGGCTGTTATTTTCTCATCATAAAATATTTTATTCCACTTGCTGAATTCCAAGTTTGTAGTAATTTTTATACTGTACTTTTTAACTTCCACTGTGCTGCATTTCTATTCTACCAAACACACTTTGTCTTTCTCTATGGCCTTTATTTCTTTTGTTTTTTAAGTTTTATTAATCTTGCGTCGCAGACTGCCTTTTTCTCCAGCATACTGGTGGATATTTTTCCACCAGTAGTTTTTGTTTATTTGCTTTTTAAGTCTTTGTTCTTTTCTTTTGCTTTTTAGGGATTATAAGGGGGCTTGCCTCCTCATAATCGATAGAACCATTCAGGAATAACGGCAAGAAGACACCCTCACCCTAACCCTCTCCCTTCAAGGGCGAGGTAAGGAATATGTTAAGGAATATGTGGTGTTCTTCCATTGAAGGCGAGGGAAGATTTTGCGGTTAACTATAAAGCGGAATGAGGTTAAATTCTTGATATATAGTAGC